>JAZTXT010000021.1:0-5374 GCA_045636525.1 Bacilli bacterium
TATAAAATTAAGTGTAGTAATTAAACCTATACTTTTTTTGTAAAGCAAAATGACAAGTATCTTGCTCTAAAACTAAATATATAGTATAATTAGTATGGAAATTAATAGAAAGAAGATGGTAGTAATGGCAGCAAAAAATAATTATGATGAAAGTTCGATTAAAATACTTGAAGGACTTGAAGCAGTAAGAAAAAGACCAGGAATGTACATTGGTTCTACTGATAAAAGAGGACTTCACCACTTAGTATGGGAAATCGTAGATAACTCAATAGATGAAGCGTTAAATGGATATGGTAATCACTTAAAGATAGTAATCCATAAAGATGGATCAGTTAGTGTTACCGATAAAGGTAGAGGACTACCTACTGGTATGCATGAATCAGGAAAATCAACTCCAGAAGTAATCTATACAGTACTTCATGCTGGTGGTAAATTTAGTGAAGGTGGATACAAAGTATCAGGAGGTCTTCATGGTGTTGGTGGATCAGTAGTAAATGCTTTAAGTAGCGTTATGGAAGTAGTAACAAGACGTGATGGAGGAGAATACTACATAAAGTTTGAAAAAGGCGGAAATGTAGTAGTGCCACTAAAACAAGTAGGAACAACAAATAGAACAGGAACTACTGTTAAATTTAAACCAGACCCAGAAATATTTTCTACTACTACATTTAGTTACTCAACAATATGTGAAAGAATGCAAGAGTGTGCTTTCCTAATAAGTGGCCTAACAATAGAAGTAGTAGATGAAATAGATGGTAGAAGTGATAAGTTCATATATGAAAATGGACTAGAAGCTTTCTGTGAAGAATTAAATGAAGGAAAAGATGTACTTCATAAACCATTATGTTTTAATGCTAGTAAAGATAAAATAAATGTTGAAGTAGCAATGCAATATACAGATAGTTATGCTGAAAGTATAGTATCATTTGTTAATAACGTTAAAACAACAGATGGTGGAACACATGAAGTTGGATTTAAAACTGCTATTACAAAAGTATTAAATGACTATGCAAGAACTAATAACTATTTAAAGAAAGATAAAAGTTTTGATGGTTCTGATGTAAGGGAAGGTTTAACTGCGGTAATCTCAGTTCAAATACCTGAAGATTTACTTCAGTTCGAAGGACAAACAAAAGCAAAATTAGGTACTCCAATAGCTAGAACTATCGTAGAAAATATAGTATCAGAAAAACTAAAATTCTTCCTTGAAGAAAATAAACAAATAGCAACTCAGATAGTAGGAAAAGCAGTAAAAGGAAAAGAAGCAAGAGAAGCTGCTAGAAAAGCAAGAGAAGAAACAAGAAAAGGAAAAGATAGTAAGAAAACAGAAAGATTATTATCTGGAAAATTGACGCCTGCTCAAAGTAAAAAAGCTAGTGAAAAAGAACTATTCATAGTTGAGGGTGATAGTGCCGGTGGTTCTGCTAAGCAAGGAAGAGATAGAAAGACACAAGCCATATTACCTTTACGTGGAAAAGTATTAAATACAGAAAAAACTAGAATGGAAGAAATCTTCAAAAACGAAGAAATAAATACCCTAATCTATACAATAGGAGCAGGAGTAGGAGCAGATTTCACAGCGAAAGATATAAACTACGGTAAAGTAATAATAATGACCGATGCCGATGATGATGGAGCACATATCCAGTGTCTACTACTTACATTCTTCTATAGATATATGAAACCTCTAATTGAAGAAGGACATTTATATATTGCTATGCCACCACTATACAAAGTAACACACGGAAGTAAAAGTGTATATGCATGGTCAAATGAAGAACTAAGAGAAGAAACTAAAGGCAAATCAAACTACAAAGTACAAAGATATAAAGGACTTGGTGAAATGAATGCAGGACAGCTTTGGGAAACAACAATGGATCCAAAGACTAGAAAATTAATAAAAGTTAATATAATAGATGCAGCCCTAGCAGAAAAAAGAGTATCAGTACTAATGGGAGATGCTGTTGAACCAAGAAAAAATTGGATAGAAGAAAACGTAATCTTCTCACTAGAAGATGATTATAAGATATCATAGGAGGCATATATGAAAAAAAGAATCATAGGAGCCATTATAGTAGTAGCAGTCCTAGTTACATCAATAATACTTGGAGAAATACCTTTTGCACTAGTAGTAACACTATCTGCACTATTTGGTCTAAAAGAACTAATAGATATAAAATATGAAAAACAAGATATAAATTTAGTAAAATTCTTATCAGGAGTCTTCCTAATACTATTTTTACTAAATAACATATTATATAAAATAAATGATAAAGTACTAATAATACTTCCAATATTAGGCCTTATCATTCCAATGATATTTTATAATAATAAAAGTAAATACAATATAAATGATGCTTTCTATTTCTTGGGAATAATATATTTCTTAGCATTTTCATTTGGAACAATAATAGAAATGAGAGATATAAGTATCTATAAGTGTATCTATATATTTATAATTTCTTTTATGACAGATACATATGCTTATATAGGAGGAATGTTAATAGGTAAACACAAATTAACAGAAATTTCTCCTAAAAAAACAATCGAAGGTACAGTAGTAGGTACAATTATGGGAGTATTTGTAGGGACAATGTTCTATCATACTCTAATAGGAGATTTAAATATATTACAAACAATAATAATGTCATTTGTATTAACAATATTAAGTGAAATAGGAGATTTAGTATTTAGTAGTATAAAAAGATATTTTGGAAAGAAAGATTACTCTAATCTAATACCAGGACATGGTGGTATATTAGATAGATTTGATAGTGTTATATTCGTATCACTTGGATTAGCATTAATACTAAACATATTTTAAAGGAGGATAACATGGGAATAGTATGGTTTATATTAATATTGGGGGCAATAATATTAGTTCATGAATTTGGACATTTCATATTTTCTAAATTATTTAAAGTATATGTATACGAGTTTTCTCTAGGAATGGGGCCAAAACTTTTACATTACAAGAAAAAGAATGGTGAAACAGAATACTGTCTAAGACTAATACCAATAGGAGGATTTGTTAGCCTAGCAGGAGAAGACGCAGATAATAATGATAAAATACCTGAAGATAGAAAATTATATAATAAACCAGTATGGCAAAGATTTATCATAATGGTAGCGGGTGCCACAATGAATTTTGTATTTGCCTTTGTAGTATTATTTATAATGGCATTAATATATGGTGGAGCATCAATGAAACCAGTAATAGCAACAGTATCTGAAGAATACCCAGCATATAAAGCAGGAGTAGAAGTAGGAGATAGAGTAGTATCAATAGATGGAGAGAGAACATCTAGTTGGAGTGAAGTACAATTATATATTTCTATGAGTGAAGGAAAAGAAATGGAATTTGTTCTAAAAAATACTGAAGGAGAAAAAAGAACTGTAATGATAACTCCAGAAATAGTAGAAGATGAAGAAGGAAACAAGAATTATATAGTAGGTATAGGACTAGATAATACTAAGAAAACAGGTTTTGTAAATTCGATTAAATATGCAGTAGAAACAACAGGTAATCTATTTGGACTAATGTTTACAACGTTAAAACAACTATTTACTGGTGGAGTAGGAGTAGGAGACTTATCTGGACCAGTAGGAATATATACAGTAGTTAGTGAAGAGGCTAAACAAGGATTTGAAAGTTTAATGTATTTAACAGCATATTTATCAGTAAATGTTGGAGTGATAAACTTATTACCATTCCCAGCATTCGATGGAGGAAGAGTATTATTCTTAATTATAGAAAAGATAAGAAGAAAACCAGTTAAAGCTAATACAGAAGCCATAGTAAATACAATAGGTTTTGGATTGTTATTACTTCTTATGATAATAGTTACAATAGGAGATATAATAAAGTTATTTTAATAACATAACTAACATTCATTTAGAATGTTAGTTTTTTCCTATTTATGCGGCTCCAAGTATTCGCCTAACCCCAGCTTACTTCGTAATCTCTCCACATACAATTACAAGTATATACTAGTATTAATATAATTATAATGTTGTAAATAAAAAAGAGATACTTATAGGTTCTTACCCTGATAAGTATCTCTTCTTACCATCTCTTTGTCAATATCATTAAGTACGCAGAATTTCTTAAGTAGCCATGAAGGCTCCACTAAAGTATCTTTATCAGGATCAGCAGTTATTCTATGTATTACTATTTCTGGTCTTAATAATTCTAACTGTTTAATAACAATATCAATATATTCTTCTTTAGTAAGTATATGAAATTTATTCTTGTTATATAAATTCTCAAGAGGTGTATCCTTAACGATATTAAGCATATGAATTTTAATTCCTTGTATATCTAAACTATTTAAATGTCTTACTGTATCTAACATCATATCTTCTGTTTCATAAGGCAGACCATTAATAATATGAACAGATACATTGATATTTTTTTCTCTAAGTTTATTTACCATATTATCAAATTCATCTAAAGAATGTCCTCGGTTAATTAGTTTAGATGTTTTTTCATGTATTGTCTGAAGACCAAGTTCCACAGTAAGAAAAGTTCTTTTAGATAGTTCTTCTAAATAGCTTATGGTCTCTTCAGTAATAGAGTCACATCTAGTAGCAATAAATAGTCCAATAACATTATCTAGTTTTAATACTTCTTCATATTTTTCTTTTAATACTTCAAGTGGTGCATAAGTATTAGTTCTAGCCTGAAAGTAAGCAATATATTTACTGTTAGGCCATTTTTTATCTACTACTTTTTTTACGTCATAAAATTGTTCTGTTAATGTTTTGGATGGGTTGCCACCATGTTCACCGGAACCGGTGCGAGAACAATATATACATCCACCATAACCTTTAGTACCATCAATATTAGGACAAGTAAATCCACCATTTAAACTAACTTTATATACCTTAGAATTAAATTTATTTTTAAAAAAATAATTAAGAGTATGATATCTCTTATTATCCAGAGAATATTTAAACATAAAGTGTCACCTCGAAATATATTGTATCATATTTTATAAAAAAAGCATAATAATAAATGGTGATACGAGTGACAGATATAAAAAGATATAATATATTTATTTTATTATCTACTATGGCAAGAAATGTAGTAGAGATATTTTCATCTGTCTTATTATATAAATTTGGATATAGTATTAAAGAAATACTACTATTTTTTTCAATTCTTTATCTAGTTGGAGGTATAACATCAGTTATAACAGTATATTTAACTAGAATAATAAAACCAAAATATATTCTAATAATATCAAGTATAATCTTTAGTGGCTCTTTCTACTTTATGTCAGTAATGAATAAAACTTTTGAGAGTCTTATAATATTTAGTATAATCTATGGCATAGGTTGTTATACCTATCATAGTCTAAGACATTACTTT
>JAZTXT010000022.1:0-17808 GCA_045636525.1 Bacilli bacterium
TTATTTTTCATAAAATCACCAAATACTATAATACCACTTTTTTTATAAAATAGCAAAAAATTCTTTTAATTTATTGAAAATAATGGTATTATTTATATAGGGTAGTATAGGAGGTTATATATGAAAAATATTAAAAATATAGTGTTTATATCATTTTTATTATTTGTTAATGTTTTTTGTGTAAATGCTTCTTGTACTGAAGAAGAGATATTGGCTTTAAAAGAAGAAGTTGGTAATATTAGGATTACTTATAAGCATTTGGGGCCAGTTCAGACTGATGACTATATTGATTATAATAGATTTATAGTAACTGTAACAGATATTAATGATAATTTTTATATTACTTATGCGGTAGGGACTGAAAAATTAGTTCCTGAAAATAAGAAGGCTGTTACTACTCTTAGTAATGGAAATTGGAATTTTGTTATTTATTCTTCTGAATGTAACATAAAAATTGATTCTATAAAATTTACAATTCCAACATTTAATGTGTATTCGTTGGATTCATTGTGTGAGGGAATAGATGGAAATGATTTTTCTTTGTGTGGAAAGTATTATGAGTATCAAGTTAGTTATGACGAATTTGTAAGGAGAGTAACTAATTATCGAAATTCGAATAATATTTCCTTTGAAGATGATTTGGGTGAAAATTCTGTTATAAGGAATGTGTTAGATGATGTTCTGTATTTCTTTAGTAAATATGAATTATATATAATAATTGTAATTCTGATTTTGTTAATTATTGCTATTTTAGTTACTATTCTTCAAAAAAGAAAAAAGAGGGGTGTTTTGAAATGAGAAGATTTTCTTATTTTATATTGACATTAATATTCCTCTTTGCTTGTTCTGGGGAAGTTAAGGCTGCAAGAGGTGATTTAAATTACGAAATTACTAGTGTAATTGCTAATAATGATAATGTTGTTATTTCTGGTTATGCTTTTATTCACAAAACTAATAATTATGTCACGGTTTATAAAAGAAATGCAGATGGCACTGTAACTGATGAAATTGTTAATGTATCTGATGGTGACAAAGGTGGTCAAAAAGTTAAAATTAGAGTTTCACAGGAAGATAATAATGACAATTATTTAGATTTTGTATATAACTGTGTTGATGATAATTATAATTTTTATTATCAAATGTTTTATAAAGATTCTTGTGCTACGTCTGGTTCTCTATTTTATGATTATACTACATATAATAACGCTAATTATAATGTATGTTCTGGTGGTGATAATAAACCTTGTTATTATGAAGATCTTGGTTTTACTATTAAAATATCTATTGAAGAGTTACTTAATAAGTTTTCTTCTGATTCAAAGTTATCATTTTATATAGCTGCTTCCAATAATGATTATGGGCAATGGACTACTTTAAAAGAACTTAAAATTCCACAAATTGTTAATAATTCTGATTATGTTGAAATTGTTGGTGGAGAGTATAGAAATGGCGTTGTTAAGTTTATAGCAAATGAAGCAGTATTTAGAAATATCGGATTTGGTGGTGGTTTTAATGCTAAAACTCGTACTAATTATAATATTGTTAATTATAACGAAGGAGGTTTTAATGCAGGAACTAAATTAAGTACTGATATTAATCGTGATATTAGTGTGTATTGTTCTTATAATGGTATTAATAGAGTTACACATTTTTTGAATGGTACAATAGGACCAAGATTGTATGCTTTATGTTCATATGATTATGGTTCAAATGCTTGTAAAACAACAGATGAGAATGGCTATTGTTCAGAATGTCAAGGTAAAATAGTGGGAGCATTTGGCTCTTGGATTACTTTGACTGGTTCTAATCAACTTGTAATTAAGCTTAAAAAGGCTAATTTATGTGAGGTTACCATTCCTTCTAATGACACTTTAAATTGTAACGGTAGTAAATCTTATAATAGTACTTGTGAGGAACTTATTGTTTCTACTAGTGAAGGTAGTGCAAGGGTAAAAATAGAACAAAAAGGAACTGTATCTAGTGTACTTACTCCTGATAGTATATATGCTGGTGGAGGTTTTAATTTTGGTATTATGTATTATAATACAGTTAAATGGTCATATGTTTCAGGACAAAATATAGGCAGTGATTTAGATAAAGCTGTTACTAGAGCTATGAATAATAAGATAAAGGATTATGATTTATATGTTGCAGGTATTAATATTGTTAATTTAAAATTGGGAGGTAAGTCATTTAGTTTAGTTAAACAATGTACAACATCAAATAGTAATAAAGACTATTATAATAAAGAATTAACTGTTTCTTGTTTGTTTACTATTCCTAAATCTGATATTGATCAGATTGGAAATGTTAATTATATTTATGATGCAAGTAGTATTAACATAAATAATAAATATTATACTCCTATTAATTATGAAGGAGAATATAAGATAACTGCTGATATTGTTGGCATGGATAGGATTACTAAAAATGCTTCTGAAGGGGATAGTAAAGAAAATGGAAAAGGATGGACTGGTGATTGGTCTGATACATTTACTAATTGTCAAATAGATGTTTATGGTTTGTTAACTAACTTTATATATAGACCTATTGACATATTTGATCCATTTCCTAATAGAAATGCTGGTATTAATTGGTTTGATTGGTATAATCTAACTAGAAATAAGGAGAGACTTGAAAATACATACTCTGATATTGATTATACAGTTATGTTGGATAATAAGGCGATTGTTGATATAAAAAATTATAATAGTAGTCATAATTATCTTGAGTGGGATAGTATTGATGAAGTAACTAATGAAAGTTCATTTATTACTGGGAATAATTATATAGTTAGGGGTGGTAATTAATGAAATGGTCATTTGCATCTGTTGCGTTAGTGGTTCTAGGATTAACTGGTGTTGCTGTTATTATGTTATTTCAACAAATAACTACTAATAATGAGAATGATTATTATTTGTTGAAAGAGGTTACTGAAGCTGCAATGATTGATGCGATAGATATTCCATATTATCGAGATACTGGTAAATTAAAAATAGTAACTGAGAAATTTGTTGAGAATTTTACTAGGAGGTTTGCGGAGTCTACTTTATTTGTTTCTAGCAATTATAAAATTAATTTTTATGATATTATAGAGACTCCACCTAAAGTATCAATAATAATTGATACAGGGTTAGGTCAATATACAGTACATGGTAATAGTGACGATTATAGTGTTGCTAATAAATTAGATGCTATATTAGAGTATACTGGTAAAAATACTAATGTTTCAATAAATGATTCTGCTTATGGTAAGCCATATGTTAATAAAAACTTAGTTAGGGAATATTACGCTATGCCATCTAAGATAAATGGTAGTACTTATTTTGAAGAATATTATTCACTTAAAGTTCCTATTGATTTAATTGATCCTAATATTAAAAATGTATATATAAGTAGTGTTAGTTATGTGGATGATAAAGTAAGTACACAGGGTGAAGTTAATGAGGCTTTATTACAAAGAGAGTTGTTATTTAATGTTAATTCATTTACTGAATATATGCAATCTATAAAAAGTTTTGGGACTAATATTTTTAATGTTCAGTTTGATTATTATAATTGTGGTAGAACTAATAGTAATTATAGTTGTGATGATGTTAATAAGTATTGGATTTATGTTAATGGTAGTACGCTCGATAGTAATTATGATAAGTTAATATTTAAGTATAAAGTTGTTTGGTCATATGAAGAGTATGAATATTAGTATAAAGAAGTGTTTAAATAAAGAGAGGAGAAAGATATGAATAATTTAAAAGCTTCGTTGAAGAAATTTTTTGGTAACAAGAATACGGTTACTATATTGGGGATAATATTATGTTTAATAATATTGTTTGTTGGTTATAATTATCGTATAAATTCTAAAGTTGAATTAGTACAAGTACCTTATGCTAAGGAAACTATTCAACCTAGAACTTATATTACTGAGGATATGATAGGTACTATGAATGTTCCTAAATCATTCTTAGTAGGAAAGTATTATTCTAATGTGAATACTATTGTAGGTAAGTATTCTAATTATAATACTATTATTGCTAAAGGTAGTTTGTTCTATGATGATTTAGTTGTTAGTTCTGATGAACTTCCTGATAGTGCATTTCAAAATGTACCTGAAGGGTATACTGTAATTATATATCCTGTTGATATATATACTACGTATGCTAATTCAATGGCTCCAGGTAGTATTATTAATATTTACTATAAATCACTAAATGATTATGATGAAGTTATGTTTGGTAAGTTTGTAAGTAATATTGAAGTGCTTGATGTTAAGGATTCTTCTGGTAGACATGTATTTGAAAATAGTGCTGAAGATAGAACTCCTTCGTACTTATTATTTGCAGTACCTGAAGAGACTCATTTGCTTCTTAGAAAAGCATTGTATTTAGAAGATTATGATGTTGAATTATTATTAATACCTAATACTGCTACTGTTAGTGAAGATGCAAAAGTAACAGTAAGTAGTAAACAAATTGAGGAATTTATTAATAGTAAGACTCAATTTGTATCTGTTGATGATTTACCTGATTTTAATGATCAAGTTAGTGAGGATACAGGTGCTACTTTTGATGATAATCAAGAATAAAGATTAAGAGAAGGAGGGCAGAATATGGATGCAGAGTTTACACAAATTGATTTTGGCCCATTAAAACAATTTTTAGAGAATGATGATATAACTGATATTTCATATAGTAATGGTGGACAAGTATGGCTTAAGACATTATCACAAGGTGTATTTAGGGTAGAGAATACTGGTATTGATAATCCGCTTATGGAAAAGATTGCTTTCCAGTGTGCCAACTCTATGGGAAAATCTTTCAATATGGCTAATCCTTTTTTAGATGCTGAGTCGGCTGAGCTTAGAATGAATTTTGTTCATGATTCAATAGCTAAGAATGGTATTGCTGTTCTGATAAGAAAAACACCTGCTAAGATAAGATTAAAAAAGGAAAATATTATAGCGGAAGATTATATTAGACTTAATATTCATGATTTTCTTCTTCAATGTGTTTTAGGGCACTGTAATATTATGGTTAGTGGGGAGACTGGTTCTGGTAAAACTGAGTTTGTTAAATATTTGGCTTCGCATACTAAGGAGAATGAAAAAATTATTACTATTGAAGATACTTTGGAATTGCATTTAGATAGAATATTTCCACATAGAGATATTGTTGCTATGAAAACTAATAATATAGCATCGTACTCTGATGTATTGGTTACTTGTATGAGACAAAATCCTAGATGGATATTATTATCTGAAGTTAGATCTGCAGAAGCTGTTATGGCTGTTCGTAATTCTATTTCTTCTGGGCATAATATTTTGTCAACTATACATGCTGATAAAGCTGAATCTATACCTAGTAGAATGTATAGTTTGCTTGAAAGTAATATAGAGATAGATCAGTTTTTAAAGACTATACATAGGTATGTACAACTTGGTGTACATATTAAGGGGTATTATAGTCAGAAATATAAGAAATTTCATAGGGAAGTTGCTGAAGTGGTTGAGTTTTATGTTGATGATAATAACAATGCTGAATATAAGATTCTTTATAAGAAGACTCCTGATGGAAGGGAATATGTTGCTAATCCTTCTAAATATTTAATTGGATATTTAGAGAGTCAGGGAGTGATTATACCTAATGATATATTAATTAAAGAAGAATTTAAGGATGTTACTTATGATGGTAGTGTTGGTGATAATAATTATGCTGTAGATAATAGTTATGTACAAGGTAATGTGAGTATTGTTAGTGGTACTGTGAGTAATGTTGTTAATCCTAATATTCAATATAGTAATTATCAAAGTGGTCCTAATGCAATTAATACTACTAGTATAAGTGGTAATGTGTGAAAGTAGGTGAAACACGTGGAAATTATTTTAATAGGGTTAATAGTAATATTTATTATTTCTTATAGAACTAAGAAGGGTGAATCTGTATATAAATTTATATCACAACAAGCTATTAGTACCTATAAGAAATTTGAGCCTTATTCTTTTAAGGTTATGAGAGATAAAGTTAAAGAGTTAGGTCTTGAGTATACGCCTAGACAGTATTTATTTCAAATAATTGCTTTTGCTGGATTAGCTGGTGGTATTAGTTATTTATATTTTTATAATTTACTTATATCACTTATATATATGGTAATAGCAGTGTCTTTTATTCCATATATTACTTATTTAAGATGTAAAAGACAATATAGTGAGTATATATTTGAACAAGTACAAATATATTGCACAAATACTATAATGGAATTTGCTACTACTCAGGCTTTTGTTAAATCACTTGAAGGAGTGGTAGAGTCTGGTATCTTAGAGGAACCTGTACTTAGTGATGTTAAGACAATGATTGCTTTATCTTATGAACAAGGTGATGTTTATGATTCTATTAAATATATGGATACTAAATATCCTTATTATATGGTTAGAAATATGCATCAATTGTTTTTACAAGTAACTAAGGAGGGCGCTAGAGATACATCAGAGACATTTGAAAATATGCTTACTGATATTGACATATTAGTTGAGGGTGTTTATAGGGATAGGAGTGATAGAGCTACTTTTCATAAACAGTTTTTAACTTTTGGTATTGCTTTATATGGTATGGTTGCTTTAATACAGATATTGATTGGTCAGGAAACATATATATCAATGATTGATAATACTTGGATTAGAATTCTTATTCATGGTATAGTTATTATAAATAGTTGGTTTCTTCTTTCAGGAGAAAAATACTACAACGAGAATGTAGGTGCTGAATAATGATGATTGAAATATTATTAATTGCTGTTATATTGTTTTATATATTTATTGTTAATGGGAAAATTAATAAAGACTCTTTATTTGGTAAAAATAGTAAGTTAATTAATTTACTTAAAGAAAAAGATTATGATTTTTTACTTATTGCTAAATATGGTGATAGGGTATATGATCCTGATGAAGTATTTATGAAAAGAATTAAGAATGGTGTTATAGTATCTGCTGCTTTAATATTTCTATTTTTAACTGAAATGAGTTATTTAGGAATAATTGCTGCTTTGGTGGTTGGATTTTTAGTATATAAGAATCAATATAGTAGTTTAAAAAGATGGTATAAATCACATCTTAATTATATTGATTCATTACTTCCTTATTATTTAAAGAGTTTGGAAGTATTAGTTCATCATTATACTGTTCCAGTAGCACTGGCTAAAAGTATAGATGATGCTCCTGAGGTATTTAAACCAGGACTTAGAAGGTTAGTGGGTAAAATAGAAGCTGGTGATAGTTCCATTGATCCTTATATGGATTTTGCTAAGGAATATCCTGTTAGGGATTCAATGAGAATGATGAGATTATTGTATAGATTAGGTTTAGGAGAACAAGAAAAGAAACATCAACAACTTACTTCATTTTCTAAGTCTGTTTCTAATCTTCAGGCTAAGGCTAGAGAACAGAAATATCAGGCTAGACTTAATAAAATGGAGAGTAAAACTATGATAATGCTTTGTGTTACTGGTTTTGGGTCTCTTGGGTTATTATTGATTTCAATTTTTATGTTAATGTCAATATAAAAATTTGAAATATATAAAAAGAATAAAAAAATTAAATATGAAAGAAGGTGAGTTATAATGAAAGAAGCAACAGGTGAAGTATCAATGACTGTTATTGTTATAGTAGCAGTAGCGGTTATTGGTGGAATATTGGCTCTTATGTGGGGGCCGATAACTAATACAATTCAAAATGCTTGGAATGGAGCTGCTAATGCTACTTGTCCAGCTAGTCAAACTTGGGATTCTGCACTTGGTAGATGTGTTTAATAATTGATAAAGTAGGTGATTAATAATGAGAGATGCATTTGGTGGAAGTTTTATGATAAAATTGATGCTAATATTTTTAGCTATATATATATCTTTTGTAGCGGTTGCACTTAACTATGCAAAAGCATTTAGGGTTAAAAATAGTATTATAGATATCATAGAACAAAATGAAGGTATTAGTGATTATGTTGATAATAGTGCTGGTTCTGTTTTAGGTCAGATTAATAATCATTTAAATACAGTTAGTTATTATGTTAATTTAACTAATGTTACTTCTAGTAATATAAATTTACATTGTTATAGTAGAGGTTACTGTATTGAAGAAATTTCTAGTACTGGAATTGATGGTTCACAGAATAAATATTATAAAGTTACTACTTATATTAAGATTGATTTACCGTTTTTTGGTCTTAATTTTCCGATTGCAGTAACAGGTGAAACACGTAAAATAGAAAGGATAATTTAATATGGATGCAGTTGTTGGTAATAAGTATATTGATATATTTAGTATTTTAGATATTGAAGTATCTAAAAAAATTGAGGGAGAATTTGAAGTTGAAGAGATTATTTCAGCTTTTAGTAATTTCTTCTTTAATAAAATGTTTTTGGATATTACAGCGATAAAGAATTATAAAGATTTAACTAATTTACAGAAGTTATCTATGGAAATTGATATGGATAAAGTAATACTTTTATTAGATAGTAATGATAGTATTAGTGAATCAAAACAATTTTTATCGAGACTTGTTAGTTTGGGGATTTATAATTTTACTACTGATGTTAATGGTTTAACATATTTGTATGCTAATCCTAATAGTTATCGCGATGTTGCATATTTACATGAAATTAATAATAGCAATAATAATGTAGAAGAAGTTTCTACTGATAGTATCTCTCATGGAGAACCTAATAATAAGATTATACTTGGTATTAAGAATATAACTGATTCTGCTGGTGCTACTACTTTGACTTATCAAATAAAAAAAGTACTTAGTGATTATTATAGTACTATGGCTTTAGAAGTTGGTAAAAGAGAACTTATTTATTTTAATGATAAAGATACATTAAGTGTAAAAGAAGATGATCTTGATGATATTTTTGATAAGTATAATAATATTGATTTTTTTGTGGTAAATTTAGGTAAAAGTAAGAAAGATTATTTATGTAATGAAGTTTTATATTTAATTGAACCTACTACTATTAAGTTAAATAAATTAGTAGTTATTAATCCTAATATTTTTAGAGAGTTAGAGGGTAAGAAAATAGTTCTTAATAAGAGTTTACTTAATGAGAAAGATATTGATAATTTTGAGATAGAGGCTGATACTCAAGTATATCATAATATTGTTCCTTTTAATGATAAAGAGGATTGTAGTGATATAATACTTCCTTTATTGGAAAAATTAGGATATGTTAAAGTTGCTTCTAGTGAAGTAGTAGAAGATAGTGATAATCCTGGTAAAAAGAGTATTTTTGGATTATTTAGAAGTAAATAAATAGGAAACAATTGACTTTTTATTATTTTTAGTGTAATATATAGTTGTATTTGAAGGAGGTATAAAGATGTATTTTTTAGTTAATGTATGTAGTAATACTTATCAACCATTATGGAATGTTGTTGGATTTATTGTTAAAGCTATTTGGATTGGTATTCCTATATTACTAATTATATTTGGTATGATTGATTTAGGAAAAGCTGTTATAGCAAGTAAGGAAGATGAAGTTAAGAAAGCTACTAGAGCTTTTGGTAAAAGATTTTTATATGCTGTTTGTGTATTTCTTGTAGTATGGTTAGTTGGTTTTGTACTTAATACAGTTTCGGGAGTTATTGGTACTGATGCTAATGGCGATGTTATAATTACTAATCAAAATGATTGGAAAGCTTGTTGGCAAATGATAATGAATGCATAATTTAAAAAAGAGATTAAAAAATGATTTCTTTTTTTTTTATTATGTGCTATAATTAATGTGAGTTATATTAACTTTTATTGATTGGAGTGTTATATATGAAAAAAAAGATATGTTTATTATTAACTTTAATTATATCAATAGTTATGTTTAGTGGTAGGGTAGAGGCTGCTAAAGAGTTGACTTGTATATGTAAGGATACTGCTTTATCTCCTACTCATTATATGATTGTTCAAAATTTTAATGGTGAACAATTCTTTTTTGTAAATTATTACGGTGATGCAACTATTGATGATCCGGAGTGGTATAATCCTACAGGCGATGGCTATGTAGTTGAAGCTAAATATACAACAACCAAGTATAATAGTGGTGTTTTAAGTGGTTGTCCAAATTATGCACAAGATTTCAAGTTTACTAGTCGGAATCATGGTTCGATTTATACATTTTATTTTTCTGATGAAAAATACGCTTTTAAGGATGATCATGCATGTGTTCAATATAATAGACTTCCTGATCTTGATGTTTATGTTAGTTTTACTAGTAATAAGATTGATGAATATAATCAGATTATTCAAAATAATGAATGGTCTGGGCAATGTGAATATAATGCATCTGATGATGATGATAAGATAACTTTATATTTTAATCATGATAGATATTTGTTAATTAATGAATCGGATTTAATTTATTCAAGTACGGCAAGGTTTACATTAAAGCAACTTTGGGATTTGGTTAATGATTTAAATGTATGTCCTGTTCGTTTGTATGAAGTTAATGCGTTGCCTACTGCCAATTTGACAAATAATTTTTATATGAACTATTATTTGGATAATTCTGAAGGTGGGAGAGAATATAGTTGTGTGGGATCTACTTGTGGAAATTCGATAGGTCCAGTTAAACCGGAAGAGCCAACAATTGTTATTGATGATTGTGGCGATTTATTTGGTGAGGATTTGGTAAAAAAAATCAACGATTTTATGGATATTATTAAAATAGTAGTTCCAATATTACTTATTGTTTTTGGAATTATTGATTTTATGAAAGCTGTATTTTCGGCTAAAGAAGATGAAATGTCTAAAAATCAAAAAACTTTTTTTAACAGACTTTTAGCTGCAATTTTGGTTTTTATTGCTCCGATATTTATTAATTTGATTTTGTCATTAGCGAATGAGGTGTGGTCGAACATAACTCCTGATACCTGCATTCAATATGATAAATGATTTATAGTAAAAAAGAGGTGATTTATTATTATGTTTTTATTAGATTTTTGGGGTGATGTTGGTGAAGCTATTATTGAGGCTATTCGTTCTCTAATGTTATCTCTTTGTGATATTATTTATAAGCTGATAGTTTTTTTCTTCGATATTTTTATGATGTTAGGGAATAGCTCTTTACTTGATGATCCTACTATTCAAAAAATATATGAACGTGTTGGCTTGATATTGGGTTTATTTATGATTTTTCGTGTAACGTTTTCTTTAATTCAATATGTTATGGATCCGAATATGATGATGGATAAAAAGAAGGGGTTGTTTAACGTTGTAAAAAAAATTTTTATTGTTGTTGTTTTGTTAGGTGCAACTCCATCTATGTTTAAGATGGCTTATGATGTGCAAAAATTAATTGTTAATTCAAATATTATTCCGAAAGTTATTTCCGGAAAGAATCTTGATTCTGAAAACTCTGGTATTAATTTGGCCCTTTATGCATTTGAGTCATTTTATACATTTAATGAAGATGCAATTGCTAAATTTGGTAAAAATACTGTTATTTTTGAATGTCCTGAATTGAATGTTGGTGCTATAAAAAAAGATTTTAGTAATAATAAAACACTTAGATATGCATATAATTGCGTTAATAGTACATTAGAATATAAAGATAAAGAAAATAATAGAACTTCAAATATTTATATAATTGATTTTGAAGGTAATGGTTTTGTACCGGTTGCAGTAGGCGCAGTTATATTATGGATGATTGTTATGTACTGTATTCAAGTTGGAATACGTGTTGTACAGCTTTCTTATTTACAATTAATTGCTCCAATTCCTATTATTATGTATTTAGCTCCTGGTGGTGAAGATAAGCTAAATAAGTGGTTCAAACAATGTACTACTACTTATTTTGATTTTTTCATTAGAATAGCTATTATTTATTTAGTAATATTTCTTATTTCTATTTTGGTTGGTGATGACAATCAACATTTTATTGATTCTCTAGGTGGTGTTACTGGTACAGAATTGAACTTTATTACTATAATAATGATATTAGCTTTACTTATATTTGCGGCTAGAATCCCCAAATTATTTAAGGATTTATTTCCTGCTAGTGGAGGTGCTGCATCGTTTGATTTTGGATTAAGTCCTAAGAAAGTATTTAATGATACACTTGCTGCTAGGGCTATTGGTGCTGTAGGCGGTGCTGTAGGTGCTGGTGCATCTAATGCTGTTCATGGATATATGAATATGAGAAAGGCTTTTAAAAATAATGGTGGTTTCACAAGTGGTAAAGCTTGGAGTGCTGCATTAGGAGCTGGATTAAAAGGTACAGCTTCTGTTGCTGGTGGAATTTTTGGAGGTGCTAGAGCAGGTTTAAGAACTAAAGATATTACTAAAGTTGGTGAAGCTGTTAAAACTGCTAATAAGAATAGAACAGAGCGTGAACAAAAGGCTGAGGCTGGATATCATTGGTATAATCCGCTTCCTGCTCTTGAAGATAAAATTTTGGAGTTCTCTGGAGATAGAAGTGTTGATGATGCTAAAAAGAGACAAAGCGCTATGAGAGATGCTAATAGATATGAAAAGCAATTAAAAAGAGGACAGCAAATATTTGATATGGTCGATGGTGAATTAGCCGACAGTAAAGGTAATGTAAAAGCAGGGGTTTTTCATAATGCAGAATATGTAGCTACTTTAACAGAAAAAAATAAGAGTAAGAAAGCTGTTAAGGAAGCTGGATTGGCGGTAGAAATTGCTGAAAGAGAAGTTAATGCAGTTTATAATAATCAAAATCTTACTGGTGAGGAGAGAAAACGTGCTATTGCTATTGCTGAATTAAAGTTAAAAAATGCTAAAGGTAATTTAAAGGCGGCTGAGGGTAAACTTAAAATTGATGAGGAAAAACATGCAAAAAATCAAGAAATATATAGTGAGGATAAAGAAATTGAAAGCTTATTTAATTACTATGCTGATACTCACAAAGGAACTAAAGATCCTAATGAAGGGGTTGCAGAATTAATAGCTAAACATGAACAAGAGGATCTAGAGAAAAATATGCAGTCTGAAATGGAAGCAGAACTTAAAAGAAGAGAAAAGGAAGAAAGCGATAAATTACTTCAAGATGAAATTGCTAGAAGAGAGAAAGAATTATTAGATGCTCAAAATAATGTTGATGCAGCACAACAACTTTATAATCAAATTAATGGTATTAATAGTGATAGTGCATCTGATAATGGTGCTCCAACAGAGGCATTTAGTGCTATAGCTGAAAAATATAATAAAGAAGATGAAATTAAACAAGCTGAATTAGAAAGAGAAGTGCAGGATAGATTAGAGGCACAAAGAAAGGCTGAAATTTCACAATCACATTTTGATGCAGAAACAGGTGTAACTCCTAAAGAAGGATATGGACCTAAGATAACTAGTGAAAATAGTATTTTTGTGAAGTTAGCTGAAGAAGCAAAGCAAGAACATGACAATAAAAAGCAAAGGGAAATGCAGGAAGAATTTAAAAATAGAATAATTAATAATTTTGATGATTCGAACAATCAATAGATTAAAAAGGAGTGTGATACATAGTGAATGGATATTTAGTTCCTGCTAATAGTAAAAAGGGAAATTTAATACTTAATATGTTTAGGCTTATTGATCTTATTATGTTTGGTGTAGGGGCTGCAGTGACATTATTAATGTTTATGATTGTTGATACTAATAATACTGTTATGGTTTTAATATCTTGTATACCTATTGGTGTTACTGGTCTATTAGTGGTTCCTATACCTAATTATCATAATGTATTATGTGCGATACAAAGTCTTTTTAAGTTCTTTTTCGAAAGAAGAAATTATAGTTGGAAGGGTTGGTGTTTTTATGAAAAATTCGGCAGAGAAAAATAATTCTAGGTATACAGAGGATTGGATACCTATAAAGAATGTTGCTAATGGTACAATTTTACTTGATAATAAGATGAAGGTTACTGGTGTTAAAATTAAACCTAGAAATATATTTATCTTAGATCAAAATACTCAAGATAATGTTATTATAGCACTTAAGAATTTTTATAATACTATTGATTTTGAATTTTGGCTTATATCAGCGGATAGACCAGTTGATTTGAATAATTATTTATCTGGATTGCAAATTTTGTATAATCAGACTCCTAATCCTGCTGTTAGAAAACTAATTAATCAGGATATTGATAAAGCTAATATTTTTATGAATAACAATATTACTGATACTGAGTATTATATATTGTTTAAAGATAAAAATGATGAAATTATACAAAAGAGACTTAGAACACTTATTACTGGTCTTGCTAATTCTGGTTTAGAGGCAGTTCAAGTATCTAATGATGATTTGAGAGTTGTTTTAGATAATTTTCTTAATGGGGGAATGACTACTAATTTTGGGACGGTGATTTCGTAATGAATTTAAAAAGTGAACTAGCTCCTAAAGGATTACAATTTAATCCTTCTGACTTTGTTATTAGTGATAAGTATGCAACTATACTAACAGTTGTATCTTATCCAAGATTTATTGGACCTGGATATTTATCTAATTTAACTAATATGTCTGGTGTTAAATTGGTTATTAAGCATATCCCAGTTCCGTTTTCTGTACTTGCAAAGATGCTTAATAAAGAAATAGCAGATCTAAGAAGTAGATATCAACAAGAAAAAGATAGAACTATTCAAGAGAGAATTAGACAAGATGTTGAATCTTTAGAGTATTTTATACAACAGTTTACTGCTTCTCAAGCAAAAACATTTGATTTTCAGATGCATATTATGATAACTGCTGATAATAGAGATGAGCTAGAAATGAAAAAGACTAGTTTAAAAAATTATTTGGATGCAATGGAACTTAGAGCTATTCCATTAAGATTTGAACAGGAAAGAGTACTTAAATCAATACTTCCTATATTTGATAAACAAGTTATTGAGGATAGAATTGGTACTCCTATGCCTTCTCCTACTATGGCTGCAATGTATCCATTTATCTTTGATAGTGTAAAAGATGATGGCTTATCAACTTTACTTGGTGTAGATTTTTCTGGTGGTGTTGTACTGTTTAATCAGTTTTTATATCAACTTAGAAAAGAAAGTAATAGAAATAATGCTAATATGATAATACTTGGTACTTCTGGTAGTGGTAAGAGTACTGCAGCTAAATTGATACTTAGAAGTCATATTAGAAATGGATATCAAATAGTAGCAGTTGATCCTGAGGGTGAAATCAGTGAAATGACTAGGATGTATGGTGGAGATGTTGTCGACTTAGGTAAGGGCGGCGAATATGGTATGGTTAATCCACTTGAAGTTATTATGGATGCTGATGAGAATGAAATTAAAACAGGACTTGGGTATACAGTACTTAATAAGACATTACAGTCATTAAAAGCATTTATGAAGTATTATTCTCCTGATATTGAAGAAGATGTACTAGCTTTATTTAGTGGTGTTGTGCAAGATACTTATGCTAGATTTGGTATTACTTTTACTAGTGATTTTTCTAAGTATACATCTAAGGATTATCCTACTTTTAGTGATGTTTATGTCACTGTTACTAGTAGACTTACTTCTATGACTGAGAAAACACATGAAAGAGATGTAATGGAGAGACTTGAACTTAAACTTAGACCATTAGTTAGGGAATTACAATATTACTTTAATGGGCATACATCTATTAATACTGAAAGTGATTTTCTTGTATTTAATATAAAAGAACTTATGAATTCTGATGCTAATATTAGGAATGCATTATTATTTAATATCTTAAAGTTTGCTTGGGGATTATGTTTAAATCCTAATGTTAATACTGTTTTATCTGTTGATGAAGCGCATGTTTTACTTGGTGCTAAAAATGAGCTTGGTGCTGAATTCTTAGCTCAAGTTCAAAGAAGAGCTAGAAAGTATAATACTGGTACTATTATTATTACGCAACAACCTTCAGATTTTGTTGCAGATGGAATACTTATGCATGGTAAAGCTATATTTGATAATTCTTCATATTATTTGGTTATGGGATTAAAGAAGCAAGCTGTTGAAGATTTATCTATGCTTATTGATTTGAATGAGAATGAAAAAGAGGGTATTAAGAGATTTAGTCAGGGAGAAGCATTATTTGTGTGTGGTAATAGAAGAATGCAGGTTAATGTTATTGTAACTGAAGATGAATTAGAGTCATTTGGCTCAGGTGGTGGATTATAAACCATTATTAGGTGGTGATTATAGTGGGAGAAAACAAACAAGTTCATAATAATGGAATTATGACTAAAAAAGGAAAACCAGGTGTTGTTAGGGGAGTTGTTTCTCCTCTAATAGCAAAAAATGATACTGATGGTGGAAGTTCTATAAACAGTAATATGTTATCAAATAATAAACAGAAAAATTATAGTAATAAAGCAATATTTAATTCACGCAATGAAGGTTTACTTGGTGGTTTTTCAGATGGCAATTCTTTTAATGAACAAGATGTTTACGATGAATTATACGATGATACTGCTTCTGATAATATAAATGGAAAAGGTACTATTTCTTTTGCTTTGAAGAAGTTGCCTTTAACTGCTAAGCTTAGTCTTATTGGTTTATTTGGTGGTATAATATTACTTGTAGTTTTTCTTGTTGTATTTATAACGCCACTTATAGAACTTAATATAATTGATATTACTGGGACTGGTGGACCTACTGATTCTAATAGACCTGCTGTTAATTTGGGTTCTGGTTATTCTTCTATAACTGGTAGTGCTGATTTTTGGTGGCCAATAGGTAGTAGTAATATTACTTCCAGTGGTGGTGCTGATTTTGCGAGTGGTAATCCTTCTTGGACTACAATAACATCTAACTATGGACCTAGGGTACATCCTATTACTGGCGAAGTTAATAGTTTTCATACTGGTGTTGATATAGCGGATGGAAAATCTGCTGGGACTACTAGTGTTATTGCTTCTAGAGGTGGTAAGGTTGTATATCCATCTAGTTCAGATAGAGTTGATTGTCCTACTAGTAGTGCACTTGATAATTGTGGTGGTGGATATGGTAACTATGTTCTTATAGATCATGGCGATGGATCTTCTACACTTTATGCTCATTTACATTATATGAGTATTACTGTTTATTCTGGTGAATCTGTATCACAAGGACAGATTATCGGAAAAATTGGTAGTAGTGGTAATTCTACGGGTCCACACTTACACTTTGAAGTTAGATATAATGGTAGTACTGTGGAACCACTTAATTATGTTAGTATGAGTAATCCTAGACCATAATTATAAGATACAAATTATATTAATTATTAATAAAGGGATGTGTATGAATGTTAAAAAGAAAAGATGATATTAAAACTTTTATTGTTATAATTATTGTTTGTGTTTTTTGTATTATAATTGCTTTATTATTTAATAATAATTATAATTATAATAATCTAGAAAAAGTAGATGATTATAATGTGTTTTTTGCCAATGTTAGTATAGTTAATAATTATTTGACTAATGTTGGTAGTGGTAATAGTGAGGTTGTTTCTGCACTATTAGATAAAAAATATCATGGTGATATTTTTGATAGTAATTATAAATACACTGCTTTATCTTCTTTTGAAGTGTCTAGTATGGATTATGTAAAAATAAATAAAGATTTTATATATTATGTTCAAGGTAAGATATATAATAATGTTTATGATTCTGTTAGAGAACTGGTTAATGATAATTTTAAGATAATTATTATTAAGGATACTAGTAAAAATAATTATTCTCTTTATCCTGTTAATGATAATGTTAGTGATGTTATTAATGATATTAGATGGATTAGAATAAAGAGTAATGATTATAATAATTTAGGTGAGATTCAGGATATTAATAAAGAAAAAGTATGTTCTATATATTTTTCTAATT
>JAZTXT010000023.1:0-6731 GCA_045636525.1 Bacilli bacterium
AACAAATGATTCAAATAAAGAAATAGGAGATTGTCCAACAGGAAGAATTTATACTAGAGTATTTAAGAGAACAAGTTTAAATAATCTTAGATTTGATACCAACATAAAAATGAGTGAAGATACCTTATTTATGATTGATTACATGAAATATGTAAAGAGAATAGGTGTAGTAGATAAAGTTTGGTATAATTACTATATTAATGATTATTCAATATCTAATGGTACAAAAAAGGAAAAATTAATAAATAATATTGAAGCATTTATTGATGAAATAGAAAAAAGACAAAAAGAAGAACAAAATATAGAAATAAAAAATGCATATGAAGAAAGAATAAAAAAAGCAAATAAATATATTAACGAATTAAAAAACTCTAATTAATTAAATTAGAGTTTATTTTTTATAAGGCACGATTTTAAAGGCAATTCTCAATTTTTGTTTTACACCATTCTTTTTAACTTTTTACTTTTTAATTGTCCTTTTTCTTGTGATAGTATATCGTTGATTCTAGTTTCGACTAGTCTATATTCAACATTAAAAATACGTGCAAGGCATGCTATATTATCTTTATCTGTTTTAACTTTTTCTATTCCACCTAAAAAATCAACCATTTCAAGAAAAAAATCTTTTGGAAGAAGAAGACACATTGCAAAATAACTTGCCTCAAATTCATATTCATCTCTTTTTGTTATTATTTTCTTCTTACCAGACATAATCTTATAAAAGTTTTCGATATTTGATTCTTTTGATTTGTGTGCAAACAGGTTACAATTCTTCATTTGATATTTCTCCTTTTAATAAAAAAACTTGATACTTTCGCACCAAGTTTATCTTTAACGAACACATTGGTTCGACTAAATCTCAATGGCAGGGGATGAGAGAATCGAACTCCCAACTAAAGTTTTGGAGACTCCTATTATACCATTTAACTAATCCCCTATTAGTAGGCACAAATAAATAATAGCATATTTTATATATTTTGTAAAGAATTTATGATTAAAAAATATAAATACTAGTATATTAGTTAGTTCCCAAGGAACCTAAGGTCTCCATTGGGATTTTGTAAGCCTGTAGTCTTACAAAAAGAAAATTGAAGCCACTAGGTCTTCAATTTAAAATTACTTATATTCAATACTAATCATTTTAGCATGTACTACAACTCTCTTAGTGCCAGTATTATCACAAGTAGATAAAGTAAGTACTTTGTCATCGGTAGTAACATCTATTCCAAAATTATGAATACTTCTACCTTTAATTATATTTAAAAAGTTTTCATAAGGTTCAGATTTAAAATTAGTTTTAAGATAGTATACTTCAGGTTCAATAGTATATATAGAAAATACTTTCCAAACAGTATTAGAGCTTGGTGTAGAAATTTTAATATAATTATCACTATTATTTAAATAACTACTTTTTAGCATATCAGGAACAGAACCAAACATAGTCTTATTATTCATGTTATGTCCATATATAATAGTATTTTTACCAAATTCTTCAAAGTCTACTCTGTAATCAGCAAAAATCCACCCACCCATATTACTACTTTTATTAAATGCATGATTTAAATAATAATCATTGTCAGAAGCTTGAACAACAGGGTAGTTAACCTTAGTACCATCTATTTTAATCCAACCAACAGTATCAGGGTTTTTATTAAGTAGTTCAGTAAAGTTAACATTCATAAATGGAACATTCATATAATCCCAATAATCATTAGGATAATATACAGGTGGATTATTACTAGTACTATTATTAGGTTCTTCATCATTGCCATCTTCTGTATCATTCTCTTCACTAGGAGGTATAACCTCTACTTCATCATCACTAGTTGCTTCTTCTTCCTCAATAATCTCAGTAGAATTAATAATATCATTAGATAAATATTCGATTTTAAGTCCTTGAACATACCATCTACTAATCAAAAATACACATACTAAATAGACACTAAGAGAAAGACCTAAAATGGCAAAAGACATTTTCTTATTTTCAGCAGAACTCTTTTCTTTCTTTTTCTTTCCAAATATAACCATAATACCTATAATAAAATATCTAGGTATAAAAATTATAACATTATATAGTCCAATAAAGAAGTACTTAAAAAATCTAATTATTCCTTTAAGTATAGAAATAACACCTAAAAAGAAAATTTTAAAAAAATACATAAGCACCTCCTTTATTATTCTTAATATAATTATAGCACATAAATGAAAAAAGTAACAATATTATTGTAATTAAAAGAAAAATATTGTATAATACCTACTGAGTGAAGGTGTATAAAATGAATAATGTAAAAATAGGAGATAAATTGGAAATACACTGCTACAAACACAATGGAAAATTACATAGACAGTGGGATGAAGCAGTAGTATTAGATATCAAAGATGACTATATTGTTTTTGGCAACAACAAAACAACAGTAGTAGATTCAGATGGAAGAGTATGGAAAACAAAAGAACCAGCCATAATGTTCTTCTTTAAAAATAGATGGTTCAACATAATAGGGCAACTAAAAGATTATGGTATATATTTTTATTGTAATATAGCAACACCATATATCATAGATGAAAATGTAATAAAATATATAGATTATGATTTAGATTTAAGAGTATTTCCAAATGGTAGCTTCAAAATACTAGATAGAATGGAATATAGATATCATAGAAAACAAATGCATTATTCTAGTAGATTAGACTTTATATTAAAGTATGAACTAGGAGAATTAATAGATATGGTAAGAGCAAAAAATGACCCATTCAATAAAAAGACAATTGAAATGTATCATCAAGAGTATGACAAAATAGTAAATGAAACAAAATAATAAAAGTAAGTCAGTAATGATTTACTTTTTTCGTGTTATAATAATATAAGATGGAGGCGAGTAAAAATGAATAGAACTTATATATGTATAGATTTAAAAAGTTTTTATGCCTCTGTAGAGTGTAAAGAAAGAAATTTAGATCCATTGACAACAAATCTTGTAGTAGCGGACCAAAGTAGAACAGAAAAAACAATATGCCTAGCGGTATCTCCTTCACTAAAGTCATATGGAATACCTGGAAGAGCAAGGTTATTCGAAGTAGTTCAAAAAATAAAAGAAGTAAATATAGAGAGAAGAAGAAAAATAAACTACCGTAAATTTATAGGAAAATCATCTAATATTGAACAGTTAAATAAAAATAATAATCTAGAAGTAGATTATATTGTGGCTCCTCCTAGAATGTCTTATTACATGAAATATAGTACAGATATCTATAATGTATATTTAAAATATATTGCGGAAGAAGATATATATGTATACTCAATAGATGAAGTATTTTGCGATATTACTAATTATTTGAATTATAATAAGATGACTGCTGAAGAACTAGTAACAAAAATGATTCATGATGTATATGAAACAACAGGAATAACAGCTACCGCAGGTATTGGAACAAATATGTATCTAGCCAAAGTAGCTATGGATATAGTAGCAAAACATGCTGAGCCTGATAAATATGGAGTAAGAATAGCAAAGTTAGATGAAATGACTTATAGACAAAAACTATGGACGCACCGTCCTTTAACTTCTTTTTGGAGAGTAGGACCAGGATATGCTAAGAAATTAGAAGCAAATCATATCTATACAATGGGTGATATAGCGAGATGTTCAGTAAATAATGAAGAATTATTATACAAACTATTTGGAGTAAATGCAGAACTATTAATAGACCATGCTTGGGGATATGAACCATGTACAATAAAAGATATAAAGTCATATAAACCAGTAAGAAATAGTCTAACATCAGGACAGGTATTACATTGTGCCTATGACTATAAAAAAACAAAACTAATAATAAAAGAAATGGCAGATTCTCTATCATTAGATTTAGTATCAAAAAACTTAGTAACAGACCAGTTAATATTAACAATAGGTTATGACATAGAAAATTTAACAAACCCCAATCTAAAAAATAAATATAGTGGTGAAGTAATTATTGACCATTATGGAAGAAAAGTACCAAAACATGCTCATGGTACATTAAACTTAGATCATAAAACATCTTCATCAAAATTAATAACAGAGAGTACTCTAAAATTATACGATAGAATAATAAATAAAGAGTTATTAGTGAAAAGAATTAATCTGGTGGCTAGTAATGTAGTAGATAAAAATGTAGTAAAAGACATAATAACATATGAACAATATGATATATTTACAGACTATACTAAATTACAAAAACAAAGAGAAGAAGCATTAAAAAAAGAAAAAGAAGAAGATAAATTACAACATACATTACTAGATATAAAAAATAAATATGGAAAAAATTCTATATTAAAAGGAATGAATTTAGAAGAAGGCGGAACAACAATAGATAGAAATAACCAAATAGGAGGTCATAGAGCATGAATAAAGATAACTACGAAGACATAATAAATCTTCCTCATCATGTATCAGAAAAACATCCTCAAATGAGTATAGAAGGAAGAGCTGCCCAGTTTGCACCTTTCGCAGCACTAACAGGTTATTCAGATGCAGTAAAAGAAACATCAAGATTAACAGAAAAAAGAATAGAAATAGATGAAGGACTAAAATTACAATTAAATAACAAATTACAAAAAATAATAGAAAACATAAATACAAATCCTAAAATAACATTTACATACTTTATATATGATGATAAAAAAGAAGGCGGAAAATATGTAAATAAAACAGGATGTGTAAAAAAAATAGATATAGAAAATGAATACATAATATTAACAGATAGAACAAAAATACCAATAAATGAAATAATAAATATAAATGATGAGATATAAAATAAGATATATTTCATTTTACATATAAAAATGTCTAATAGTACAAATATAAATAAAAAAAACTAATCTTTAAAATAATGTGCTATAATTAAATTAGCAGAGTAGGCTTAACATAAAATTATAATTATTTTAAAGAAGGTGCAGTATGAATTTCTTTGAAAGATTACTATTATTTTTACAAGGTACAATGAATACTCCAAAAGCATTTGGCTATTTTCATATTATATGGATTATTTTAACAATTATATCAATTATATTTTTGTATCGAAAAAGAAGTGAAAAAAATCTAAAAACAGTTCTATTAGTATATGGTATTATAGCGTTATTACTAGAATTATTAAAACAACTTATATGGTCGTTTAATTATGATAGTAGTACAGGTTTAGTAACATGGGATTATGAGTGGTATGCATTTCCTTTACAATTATGTACAACACCAATATATGTGTCACTTGCATGTATTTTTATGAAAGATGGTAAAGTAAGGAAATCACTACTATCATATATGGCATATTTCACAATATTAGGAAGTATAGCCACAATAATAATGCCAGATAGTTGTTTTACAAGTGATATATTAGTAAATATACACACTATGTGGTTACACTGCGGAAGCCTAGTGGTATCAGTATATCTATTATTAACAAACAAAGTAGAAATACAAATAACTAATTTAAAAAGATCTATAAATGTATTTCTAATATTTGTAGGGGTAGCACTATTTTTAAACATAATAATCTATAACACAGGTATTTTAAATGGTGAAACATTTAATATGTTCTATATTAGTCCATATTTTGAAAGTACACTACCAGTATTTAATACAATATATATCTATGTTCCATATCTAGTATTTTTGATTATATACATAGTAGCGCTAACAATTGGAGCATTTATAATATATGGTATTTCTAAATTATTAAATTTTAAAAAAAATAAAGTGGTGAAATAAACATGACGTATGAAATAGAGAGAAAAATTTTAAATAATATGGTTTTAAATAATAATGAAGTATATGAATTTTTAAGTTATGTATGTAACTTGATAAGAAAAGACAGTAATATAGTGGATCCATTTGATTCAAACTGTATGGTTTGCGATGAAACATCAGAAAAGTTTGGTAGATTAATGCTCATGAGATTTGGATGTGATGTTGAAAAATTAGATATATCTAAATTATTACAAATACCACTAACACATTATGCTAATATTATATCTTTTAATGTAAATGGAAATAAAAAAACATATCTTGTGGATATGACATATAGTCAATTCTTTGGAAAAAAAATAACATTAGATGATGGTAGTGTAGTATCAGCAGAAAAAACCTTTGGCAAAATTAAAAATGAACAATTTGTCAATATGTTAAGAAAAGACGGGTTTATAGAATTAAACGGATTAATACTAAAAAAATATATTGATAGTTTTATAGATATATGTATAGTAAAAAGTAAATCTACAGCATATAAAAATTTAAATAAGTTATTTGAAGAAAAAAATATTCAATTAATAAAAAACAAATAGAAATAATGATGTGCAAAACTATACAGTTTTTATAATTTATCTGATATAATACTATTACATCAACGAACTTGCCACGCGGTTGATTATTACAATTTAAGTCGATAATTTATATTTTTAGGCAAGAAAAATATATCTATTCGGAGTATGCTTATACAAGAGCATACTCTTTTTTAGGAGGTAAAATGAATTATGGTTATCAAAATGAAAAAGATTATGTAGAATTATTTAACGATAAATATCTATATGAATTAGATGAAAATTCACAAAAATTTTTAAAAGAATTATTTGGTAATATAATAAATAATGATAAGAAATTAAAATCATGGAAAAACAAAGTGGTACAAAAAACAGATATATTCATAAAGTATAAAAACTACATAAAAAATATTAGTTTGAAATGTGGAAATAATAATTC
>JAZTXT010000024.1:0-6050 GCA_045636525.1 Bacilli bacterium
CACGCTTTACGCCCAATAAATCCGGATAACGCTCGCCCCCTACGTATTACCGCGGCTGCTGGCACGTAGTTAGCCGGGGCTTTCTGGTATGGTACCATCACACTAAGTTCATTTCCTAACCTAGTCATTTTTTCCATACAACAGAGTTTTACAATCTATAAGACCTTCATCACTCACGCGGCATTGCTCGTTCAGAGTTTCCTCCATTGACGAATATTCCTAACTGCTGTCTCCCGTAGGAGTCTGGGCCGTGTCTCAGTCCCAGTGTGGCCGATCAACCTCTCAGTTCGGCTACGCATCGTTACCTTGGTAGGCCATTACCCCACCAACTAGTTAATACGCCGCAGGCCCATCTAATCGCGAAGCTTTAAAGGCTCCTTTCAATGTAAAATTGACTCTTACATCTTATTCGGTATTAGCAGTCGTTTCCAACTGTTATCCCCAACGAAAAGGTAGGTCACCCACGTGTTACTCACCCGTCTGCCACTAGATGGGAATCCAGATCCAACTTTGTGCAAGCACTCCATCTTCACTGGGCCATCTCGTTCGACTTGCATGTCTTAGGCATGCCGCCAGCGTTCATCCTGAGCCAGGATCAAACTCTCAATAAAAATTTAATTTTAATTATTTATAAGTTTATTTTTCCTAGCTACTCAAATTGACATTTTGCTCAGTTTTCAAAGAACTTTTCTCATATGCACTTTTTCACAGCGCATTAATAATATACCAAATATCTTAAGCCTTGTCAACACTTTTTTTCATTTTTTTTAACTTTGTTTTAAAAAAGAAAAAATAATGTAAACAAAGTAAAAGAAATACAACATATTATATGCATTTCTCTATTAAAAGTTACATTTTTACAAGAACATCTAAGTGATTTCGAAATACTATTCCTTGTCACTTGTTATGTATAATACCACTTATTTTTTACTTTGTAAAGTGTTTATAATCATTTTATTGTACAATTTGCAATAAATTTAAAATAGCAGCAAAAATTAGCCATAATATATAAGGAATTAATAAATAACTTGCTATTTTATTTTCTTTATAAAATCCGTATATCATAATTCCCACAATCGCGATTAAAAGTAAAATCCAAAAAAATGCTAATACTTTAAAGTCAAATGTAAAGAAAATAAAAGGCCAAGACAAATTAACAAATAAATTTAATTTATATATATCGATAAGACGTTTGTTGTCACTTACTAAATAACTTGATATTCCCATAAGAGTATATAGTATAGTCCATACAACCGGAAATATCCATCCTGGTACAATACCATTATAATTGTCAGTCCCTCTACTGGTTAAAAAACCAACAATCGCACCTAAAACAAGCGGAATAGCAATATACACTGCAAGCTTCTTAAAATCTATTTTCTTAATATTCATATCCATCACATTAAATATATATGTAACAAAATATATAATATGAAAAAAAGAACACAAGGTTCTTTAATAAATTAATAATTTTCCTTCTTAATTTCAAAGTATGCTTGTGGATGGTTACAAACAGGACAAACTTTAGGAGCTTCTTTACCAACTACAATATGTCCACAATTTCTACATTGCCAAATCTTATCTCCATCTCTTGAAAATACTAATCCATCTTCAACATTAGAAAGTAATTTTCTATATCTTTCTTCATGTTCTTTTTCAATTTTAGCAACTTCTTCAAATAAATATGCTAGTCTAGTGAATCCTTCTTCTCTAGCAGTCTCAGCAAATCCTTTATACATATCTGTCCATTCATAGTTTTCACCTTCAGCAGCAGCAAGTAAATTTTCTACTGTACTAGGTACTTCGCCACCATGTAATTCCTTAAACCACATTTTAGCATGCTCTTTTTCATTATCAGCAGTTTCTTGAAATATAGCAGCTATTTGCTCATATCCTTCTTTTTTAGCCTTTGAAGCAAAATAAGTATATTTGTTTCTTGCTTGTGATTCACCAGCAAAAGCAGTCATTAAATTTTGTTCAGTCTTACTTCCTTTTAATTCCATTATTATCATTCCCTCCCACACATTTTTTACAAATGCCTTTCAATTTTATTTCATAATCTATCACTAAATTACCATTTATATAGTTATTTTCATCTACAAAATTATCAAACACATCAATAATATCGCCACACATATTACATATGAAATGAGCATGCATATCATTTCTGTCAAACCTAAGAGTACCATCTACTACAATTTCTCTAATTTTATTCTCTTTAACCAAATTAGATAAATTTCTATAAACAGTACCTAAACTTATATTAGGCATATGCACTCTTGCAATATCATAAACCTGATAAGCGCTAAAATGATCATAACTATTATTAATAATTTCAAATATAAGATTTTTCTGCCTTGTATTACGCATATTTATCTCTCCTTAATAGTAATGATTACTATTAAAGTATATCATCACATAATAATTATGTCAACAACTATACACTAATTTTATATAAAAAAATATAATATTATGGTGATACAATGTATAATTTAAATAATGCTCTTTATGCCTCTAATATACTAAAAATTAAATTTGATAACTTCTCGCCAGAAGACTTATTAAGAGGAATGAATATTGAAAATGAACATGGTACTATAAATCCTAAAACAAATGTAACAAACGATGACATTATAACAACAGCCAAAATAGCATTAGCTCATCTTAATGAATATCCTAACTACTATAATGAAACATATGGACTACAAACCTTTGAAAATTTCCTAAAACAAAAAATGAATGAAAATTAATCATTCATTTTTATTTACAAGCATACTAGCAAGTTTAGTAACATTACCAGCACCCAAAGTCAAAATCAAATCATCTTTATTCACATATTCATTTAAATAAAATTTAATATCTTCATAACTACTTATATGGAAAGCCTCTTTTCCATATTTTTTTATTTCTTTAACGATATCCTCTTCATTAATACCATATTCATTATTTTCCCTAGCAGCATATATATCAGTAATAATTATATGATCAAAACTACTAAGAGTTTTTGCAAAATCCTCTTTATGTTTATATGCTCTAGAATAAGTATGAGGTTCAAATATAACCCAAGATTCATCGTATGTTTTCTTGCATATAGAATTAACAACAGCTTCTACTTCAGTAGGATGATGACCATAATCATCATAAACTTTAGCACCATTAAATTCTCCCTTATATTCCATCCTTCTAGCAGCACCTTCATATTTTTTTAAACCATTTTTTATATCCTCAAAAGAAATATTATACAAATCAGCCATAGCAATAGCACCAAGTGCATTAGATACATTATGTTCTCCAGGTACAGACAATTCTATCCCACCTAATCTTTTCAAATCCTTAATAACATTAAAACTAGCACAACCATCATCATTATACTTAATATCAGTAGCCATATAATCAGCAGAACATTTAATACCATATGAAATAACTTTAGCCTCAGTATGATTTCTTAAATCATTACTATTAATATCATCATTATTAATAACTAAATATCCATCACTAGGTAAATTTTTAACATATTTATAAAAGGATTTCTTAATACCATTTAAATCTTTGAAATAATCTAAATGATCATTATCAATATTAAGTATAATAGCAGACTTCTGATGAAATGATAAAAAACTATCCGCATATTCACAAGCCTCAATAATAAAGGTATCACTATTACCTACTCTATAATTACCACCAATATTCCTAAGCATACTACCAACTTGAATACTAGGATCGTAATCACTTTCTAAAAAAATACACGAAAGCATTGATGTAGTACTAGTTTTACCATGTGTCCCAGCAATACCAATAGTATTAGGAAATAACTTAGTAAGTTCTCCTAAAAATTCTCCTCTTTCCATCATTTTAATATTTTTATTTTTTGCTTCTATCATTTCAGGATTATCTTCTTTAATAGCAGCAGTATATACAATAAAATCAATATCATCAGTAATATTGTCAGCACACTGCGGTACCATAACATTAATACCCTGTTCCCTAAGTTTCATAGTAGTACCTGATTCATCTCTATCACTACCACAAACCTCATATCCCATATTAACAAGAATATCAGCAATACCACTCATACTAATACCACCAATACCCATCATATATATTTTTTTATCTTTATCCAAAAAGAACTTATTTTTATATTTTAATATTGTTTCTTTAAACAATCTTCCTCTTACTTCAAAATCAGGAAATTGATCCCAAGATGCACAAGCAGGACTAAGTAATATAACATTACCTTCTTTTGATTTATCATACGCTATATCAGTAGCCTCCACCAAATTATCACAAACAATACATTTTACACCAATTCTATTACAAAAATCATTAATTCTATTTTTAGTTTCACCATAAGAGATAACTAAACTAACATTCCTCATATAAGATTCTAGTTCATCAAAAGAATGTCCTCTATCAGTGCCACCTAAAAGCAATATAGTAGGTTTATTAAAAGAATTTAAAGCAATCTTAGTAGATTCGACATTAGTACTCTTAGAATCATTATATACTTCTCTTCCATTAATGTTACCAATGTATTCAAGTCTATGCTCAACACCACCAAAAGTACTAACAACTTCTCTAATTATTTCATCACTTACATCATACACTTTACAAGCAAGAATAGCACACATTATATTTTCATAATTATGTTCTCCCTTTAAAATAATCCTACTAGTATCAATAATTTCCTTACCTTTATAATATATGAAACCATCTCTATAATAACAATCACCTTCATTATATTTAGAAAAATACTGTTTATTACTTTGAATATTATTAGTCATATCCATAACTTCACTATTATCCATATTAATAATCGCAATATCACTACTACTATGATTCATAAATATTTTCTTCTTAGTATTAACATACCTCTCATGACTATCATGAAAATCAGTATGGCAATCATATATATTAGTAATAACCGATACATCTGTTTTAAAATCATACATATCACATAACTGATGATCAGAAATTTCCATTACTAAATAACTATCTTTCTTTATATCCTTAGCAAAATATGATAAAGGAGTTCCAATATTACCAGCCAAAACAACTTTATCTCCAAAAGCCTTCTTCATTATTTCATATATAATACTAGTAGTGGTAGTCTTACCATTAGAACCAGTAATACCAATTATTTTAACACTTTTATCAATATAATTATAAGCAGCTTCAACTTCATTAATAACAGAAATACCAAGATCTCTTGCTTTCAATACACAAGGATGTGTATATTTAATACCAGGATTCTTAATAACCAAATCATAACTATCATTAAGTAATTCTTCCGCCTTATCACTAATTTCAAAAATAACACCAAGTTCCTCAAGTTCTTTAACTTTATTAGTATCCTGCTCTTTCATATCTGTAATAAAAACATTATTATCCCTAGCAAGCAACTTAGCAACTTCATAACCACTTCTAGCCATACCTAAAATAAATATTTTTTTATTCTTATACATTTTACTATCACCATCCTAAGTATAACACATTTAATAAAATAAGTAAATTACTTATATCACATAAATAATTTATTAAATAATAATTAAAAAAGACACAAAAAAAAGAAATAATTAAAACAAATCATTTCTTATAACATATCTCTTACATAACCATTTATACCCTAGAGATTTTAAATATTCATAACTATCTTCATATATAGTATATAAGATATAATTAATATCTAACCCAGTAAAGAAATTATGTAAATCTAATATTAATTTTTCATCAGTAATATTTTGCTTTACAAAATTACATACAATATCACTTTTAAAATAATTATATTTAATTGAATTCATCTCAATATCTACAAATTTTTCTTTAACATTAGATCTTTCATTAGTATAATTATAACTACCATTAACTAACTCTAACATAACATTCATCTCTTTGCATTTATATTTATCATCCAATAGTTTACTATATTTATCATCAAAAATCTCTATAATTAAATGATTTTCTACAACTAAACTTCTATTCAAGAAATCTATACATTCATAAAACATATCAACTGATAGTTTAGGATTATAATACAAAATAGCAATAGTATC
>JAZTXT010000025.1:0-4356 GCA_045636525.1 Bacilli bacterium
ATTAAAGCTATGGGTACAAATAAAGAAACAATATGTAAATGTATCATACTAAAAGAAACAATAGAAAAAAATTTATATTTAACCTTTTTAAATTTTTTAGAGTCATATATTGAAACAAACAATCATACTGAATTACAAGAAAACCTAATATCAGGTAAATATAACACCCTATTTACAAATCCAAAAATAGAAAAAATTTCTTTATCAGATAATTTTAATATATCTCCAACACCACACATAATAAATGAAATACCAAAAGAATTATTACCTATAAACGAGGATTTACTTAAAAGTATTAAAGATTTGATTTCATATACCATTGCAAACGGCGAAATTCATGAGTTATTAGAAATACATGATGCTGAATATAATGAAATATCAAAAACAACTGTAGCTATTTTTAGACAATGTATGTTACGGACAGCATTCCAAATAATGAGTGATGACAAAATAAATGATTTAAACTTTAATTTTCACGAGTATACAGAAGCTCAAAATTATCAAGATACTCATCAAAACGATCACATAAGTTATAATTTAATAATACATAATTTTAATGAAATAAAAAAAGATAAAGCAAAAAGAAAAATATTATCATAAGAGGAATTTAGTGCTATACTAAATTTTTTTATTTAGAAAAAAATCCTAACCATAACAATCGATAAAATAACACTTATAAGATCTGCTAATAGTCCAAGAACAAGTGAATACCTAATCTTCTTAATACCAACACTAGCAAAGTACATACTAATAATATATATAGTCGTATCAGTAGATCCCTGCATAACAGAAGCAACTCTACCAACAAAACTATCTGGACCATATCTTGAAAGAATATCTCCAAGTATAACTAAAGAGCTAGATCCAGATATTGGTCTAAGTACAGCTAAAGGAAAAACTTCAGAAGGAAAACCAATCTTATCAAAAATTGTACCAAAAACATCACACAAATCAACAATAGCATAACTACTAGTAAGCGTACTAATTGCAATAATCATTGTAAATATTGTTGGAAATAAATTAATAGATACCCTCATACCCTCTTTTACGCCAACTAAAAATGTTTCAAATATATCCACCTTTTTATATATACCATAAATAATAATTATAATAACTATTACTGGAATAAAATAATTAATCATACTTCTTCCTCCATAAAAAATAGAATAATCTATCTATAACCAAAGCAAGTATTGTCGATAAAAAAGTAGTAATAATAGTAACCCCTATTATATCACTAGCGGAAACAGACCCATACATCAATCTAAGACTAATAACTGTTGTAGGAACAATGGTAACCGAAGAAGTATTAATAACTAAAAAAGTAATCATACTCCTAGAAGCAATATCACTATCCTTATTAAGTCTCTTAAGTTCACTCATAGCTTTAAGACCAAATGGCGTAGCTGCATTTCCTAATCCCAGCATATTCATCACAATATTAGAAGAAATGTATCCTATTGCAGGATCACCATCAGGTATCTCAGGAAATATAATCTTAATAAAACCAGATAACTTCTTAGATATAATTTTAAGCAATCCAGAAGTTTCAGCTATTTTCATAATACCAAGCCATAAACACATAAGTGGTACTAAACTAATAATCATATCTATTGCCTTACTACCACTAGTGAGTATTGTTTTAGTAATATCTTTATTTCCAGTTATTATTCCATATAAAATACCCACTATTAAAAATACTGCCCATAAATAATTAATCATGAAAACCACTCTTTAATTCTATCTATTATACTCTTCTTTTTAACACTATCATTCTTAATTATATAAATATCTTCTTCATATAAGAGAGTATCTCCTAAATATATTTGATTAACACCTACTTTATCATCATTACTATATTGTTCTTTTTTATCTAAAACAATGTGACTAATAAGATTACCTTTTTCACTTTTCTTAAGAGGTAAATAAACATCATTTTTAATATAAAAAGTACTATCTTTATAATAAGTATCACCAATTACTTTAAACCTATTTTTATTAAGAACCTTATACCCTATATAATTATCTCTAGCATAATCATACAATTCCAAATGTGTATTCCAATCATCTGAATCTCTTATCGTTACCACAATCAGCTTAATATCATTAATAGTAGCAGTACTAACTAGTGTTCTACCAGACTCTTCTGTATAACCAGTCTTCCCACCAGTAACATAATCATATCTAAGTAGTTTATTCTTGTTGTTCCAAACATAAGTTTTTTTATTTGTGCTAACTTTATATTTCTCTGTAGAAACAATTTCCCTATATAAATCATATCTCATAGCATATCTTGTAAGAAGTGCCATATCATACACACTCGAATAATTACCACTAGGAGTTGGAAGACCACTTGCGTTATAGAAAATAGTATTCTTCATTCCTAACTCTCTAGCCTTATTATTCATAACATCAACAAACTCTTCTTCACTTCCTGCAACATAAGTGGCAATCATCATCGCTGCATCATTACCACTTCTAAGCATAAGCCCATATAATAAATCCTTTAAACTAATCTCTTCACCTACTTCAATATAAATACCTGACCCATAAGCTTTAAGTACAGATTCATCTACCACTATAATATCATCTATTTTACCAGATTCAATAGCCAAGACCGTAGTCATAATCTTAGTAATAGAAGCAATAAGTCTTTTCGAATTCATATCTTTAGAAGCAAGTACCCTTCCAGTAACCTCATCCATTAAAATATAAGATGATGCACTACTAGTACTAGCATTAACATAACTAATACTAATAAAAAACAAAAGACCAAATAATATTATTTTCTTCATACCTTCACCTAATGAATAATATGTTTTAATACTATTATTTAGTCTATTTTAATAATTTTATTTATATTTTATTATCTCAATCTTTCCTCATTCTTAAGATAAGCTATAGCTTTCCTTTCAATTTGTCTAACTCTTTCCCTTGAAACGCCATATAAATCACCTATTTTTTCAAGAGTCATTAAATTTCCGCCATTAAACCCAAATCTTTTAAAAAGAACATCTCTTTCTTTGGGAGGAAGTGAATTAAGTAACTTCCAAAGTAAATCTATTCTATCACGTTCAATAAGATCTTCTTCCATATCAAATTCAAATTCTAAATCACTAAGCATTTCATACGAATCATGATATAACATATAAAGTTTATTTCTAAGCTTCAATTCCATCTTTGGAGATAACGTACAATTTTCTTTCATAAGTTTTATTATATCTTCAAGCATTTCAGGATTATCAGATATTGTAATATCTACCCCGAATTCATCACTATAACCATTTTCAACAGCAGTCTTACACCTAATAAAAGAACTATAAAAATTTCCATCATTTTCAAAACCTGTTATTTCTCTTAAACCAATATTAACACGATTTTTAATATAAGGAAACGCAAAAGTAGAAAACTTATACCCAAGACTAGGATTAAATCTTTCTATTGCAAGAATAAGCCCTTCACATCCATAACCATTAAATTCTTTTATATCTATTCCAGTAAATAAAGAATATTTATATGTTACATAAGGAATAAGTCTAATACACCCCTCTGCTATTTGCTTTATAATGTCATTTTTTCTCTTATCATTAGTCTTTTTATAAATCTGTAATTCATCAAATAATTTCTTTTGTTCCTCATAACTCATACAAGAAGGATAAGGTGGTAAATTATACGTAGGTATATAATCATAATTATCATATTCACCCTCTAAAGTAGAAACAAAACCACAAACATGAATATTTCTGTCGCTTAAATAATGCATAATATATTTAACTTCTTCATCACTACATTTTAAACTCAATATCTTATTGAATTGTATGGACAAGCATCTATCTTCATCATTTTTTTTACCCTTAATCCTTTTATAAGTAATATTTTTAGGTATAAAAACTTTATCTAAATATCTTTCCAATTCCTTAATATCACTAAATTTATTTTTTCCATTATCATTTCCAACATTATTATAATCATAGTCCCTAACAAAAGAACTTTTGCTATCCAACTGTACTTCAGCCATATAAATCCCCCACAAACGCGAACTATTGTAACACATATGTTTGCTTTTGTCAATTTTCATTCATAAAAAAACTTTCTCTTGCATATAATACCATAAGTGTGATATAATTAATTCTCGTGTGCCAAAAGAAAGGAGAATAAAATGAAAGAAATAGACTATAAATTACTTGGAGAAAGTTTCTTTAATATGTACCAATCAATTATAAATTATTTCAGATTAACACGTACAGAAGACAGTACATATACAATTTCAGTTTTAAGGACTTCGCTAGAAGATAATATAACTAGTATTACAATTAAAATTGAAAATAATAATAATGAGGAACAAAAATTTATATT
>JAZTXT010000026.1:0-2963 GCA_045636525.1 Bacilli bacterium
AATTCTTCTAAATAATAACTTATTCTATTATAATAATTATTTTCTAATATTTGAAATGATGATAATGTATATATTAAATTTATTTCGTTTTCTAATGTTTTAATTAGATACATTATGTCATCACGAGTTTCTTTTAACATATCATCAAATATAATATTTGGAATATATGATAATTCTAATTTCATATTATTTAATATATTTTTAAACTGTAGTTTTTTTTGTAGTACATCTACTGTTTCATTTGGTTTATATGTGTTACTATTTTGTTTTTTACTTGTTTTAGGTTCATTTAAGTATCTTTCTAGAAATTCTTTTGCTGTATTAATCTCTTTTGCTTTATTTTCAGCTTCTTTTCTTTCTTTTTCACTACTGTTTTCATATTTATCCGGATGATATTTTGTTATTAATCTTCTATATGCTTTTTTTAGTTCTTCCTCTGTAAAATTACTTGTTAATCCTAATATTCTAATTGCTTTATTGTAATCCATAATTATTCACCCCTCTTTGATTGCTTGTTATTATAGCACAAATGTTTGCGTTTGTCAAATGCGCGTCTTAATTTTAGAGACTCTTGGCTCTAAAATTCTTTTTGGAGACTTTAGGCTCAAAAAAGCCCCAAGCAACATAGTGCGAGGGGTATATTAATTTAATCAATACTTATTATTTCTGTTACATCAGTTTCTCTGTTTATTTTTATATTTAATGTGTCACCATTTTTTATAAATGGTAATTTCTTTTTGTCTGCATTTATAGATACATAGTATTTCTTGTTTTCGGTATCAGTTATGTAATAGTATGTATTTCCTTCAATTATAGCAGTGGTTATATTTTTGATTGTTATAGTTTTTTCTATTTCTGTACTACTAGTGAATGAAGTATTGTTTAAGTAGTTATTTGCTGCTGATTCAATACCTTTTGATGCATCTGTTACTACTACCTTTTGATAATCTTCTACATCTACAAAACCATACATTTTTACTAGTCCGGCATTATCTTTTAGTGATACTAGATAAGTTGGTCTATTATTTAGATTTATTAATAGAGGGAATGTTGATGTATATCTCATTTGCTGTACTAATCCTTCTGCTGATGCCATAGCGGAGTATTCTTCTGCTCCTGGCACTTGATAGAATCTTGTCTCTTTTGTTCTTAAGTTTGTTAGTATAAATCCTAGATTTGATTCATCTGATGATACTGATGTTATTCCGGTATATAAGTATACATCGTCATGCATTATTAGATAGTTATATCCTTCAGTTGTATTTACTACATTTTTTTGACCAAATAATGAATTTAAGAATCCTTCTTTGTATGTTCCCCAATTATCTACTTGTTCTATTATTAAGTTAGCATCATATACATGGTCTACCCATGATGGTACATCTTTTACTTTATGGTATACTGTACTTCCTGTTATTGGATCTGTTATTATTACTCCATCAATGTCTTTTCTTTGACTTATACCAACATATTTTACTACCTGTGTTATCCAATATGGATTTCCTTCATTATCTATTTCAAAGTTTGTTTCTCCAAAGATTTTTGTTGGATATTTTAATCTTAAGTGTCTATCTAAATTTTGGAATAGATATGCTGATGGCATATATTTCATACCAATATCCAGTTTTATTAAGTTACTTGTTCCATCTACTGAATTAACTGTTATATATCCTTTTACACCTTCTTTGTAGTTAGCAATATACTTGAATATTCCGTTATATTCTAAAGGCGTTACTCTTACTATTTCATTATTATAGTTTATTTGGGTATATTTATTTGATACATAAAACTGAGATACTAGTTCTGGCATTTGCCCCATTACTCTGTCTCCTAGTCTAGTGGATGAATCTTTATCTAGTAGTGGTATTGAACTAAAATCTACTTCTTCTATTTCTGTTAGAAAGTTTTTATCTTCTGTATCTTCCTCAATTATTATTCTTTGTGAGAATGCTTTTGCACTAAATACTGGTGATAATATAAAGTTAATTGCTAATATTAGTGCTGGTATTAATAACATTACCATAATTAAATATTTACTTTTTTTAAAGTTGAAATCTATTCCTTTTTTTGTTATTTTGCTTACGGTTGTTAAGAACAGGTATACTCCTAGTAGTAATAGTATGAATGAATAAAATTCTACACTTGTTAAGTTTATTGGTGGTAATATTATTAAATATGATATTACTCCAAATATGATAGTTATAATTAAACTTATTATATTTCTTTTATTTTTCATATTAGTCTACCTTTTATTTTTCTAACATAATGGTAATTGGACCATCATTTACTAGTGATACTTTCATTTCTGCTCCAAAGATGCCTGTTTCTGTATGAACTTTTTCTTTTAATTTTTGATTAAATTCATCATATAGAGGACTTGATTTATCTCCTCCTAATGCATTTATGTAAGATGGTCTTCTTCCTTTTGAAGCATCAGCATATAGTGTAAACTGACTTATAGATAGTATGCTTCCTCCTACTTCTAGAAGACTCTTATTCATTACACCATTTTCATCATCAAATATTCTAAGATTTATTACTTTATCTACCATGTAGTCTATTTCTTTTGATGTGTCTGTATGAGTGAATCCTACCAGTAACATTAGTCCGTTATCTATTTTTCCAACTACTTTACCTTCTACTTCAACACTTGACGTGCTTACTCTTTGTACTAATACTCTCATTAATTTAACTCTCTTTCTACTTTTTGAACAAATTTTAGATTTAATAAATCATTTAGGAATTTCTCTAGTTTTTCTTTATTTTCTACTAATACTGTCATATCATATACTTTGTAATCTGTTTTATTTATTGTCGATATGCTGTCTATTATGATGTTAGATGATGATGCTTTTGTTATGATGTCTAATAGATTATCATAACTATTTGTATATACTAATATGTCAGTAGCATATTTTTTAGTTACATTTTCATTCCATTTTACATTTATTAATCTTTCGTCT
>JAZTXT010000027.1:0-1796 GCA_045636525.1 Bacilli bacterium
TGTTATTATTATCTATACAATCATAATCTATTAAAAGTTCTTCTTTTTCATTTATATTTTCATTTAGATAATTTGTTATATAACTATCTATTTCATCTATTCCAAAGAAGGGATAATTTATATCAATATTATTATTAAATACTCTTTTGTTTTTTAGTGTTTGTTCACTACCCAGTACTAATATCATTAAAGACACTATTATTATTGGTAACATTAGATATCTTAAACGCATACTATCACCTAGTTTATAGTATGAAAAAAAGACTTTTATTAGAAGTCTTTATCCATTTATATCGTTGCCATTAAAATTTACATTTAGAAATTTTCTACTTGCTATATAGTCACACATATGAACAAATCTTTGGTATTTATCTTTTGGTTTTGGCAGAATATCATTTCCATTATAATCTGTTGTCCATATACCCATATGTGACGATATCATTTCTGCGATAAAATCTTTGTCTTTAGTAGGAAGAGTACTATTTTCTTTTACGAAAACAGACGCCAGAAGAGGATGATCAAATCTTGTATATTTTTCTTTGTCTTTACCACTTTTTAGTCCATCATGAAGAAGAATAGCCACTAGTATTAGGTCTTTTTCTCTATCTGTAAAATTGTTTAATCCAGGATTTTCTAACAGTTCATAGGCTATACGGACCGCAACCTTAGTATGTTTTAGTAATCCTTTATCTCCGACGGCAAAGGCTGGGTGATATTTTCCTGATGATGAGGCCGGTACTTCAAAGAAGTAGTCTGGTAATTTTGCTACTAACTGTTTTAAATCTTCTCTTATCTTGTCATCTTTTATGTATGTGTATTCTTTATTAAAATATTCTATTTTATTCATAATTTACTTCCTTATATTTACATCTACTGTTGTATACGGTATGTTTATTTTTTCTTTATCAAATGTATCTTTTACTAGTCTTAGTACTTTTCTTTTTATTCCTGCCCCAGTAGTGGCTTTACATGTTATATCTATCATATATACAACTCCAGATTCTCCTAGGGCGTCTACTCCTAGTAGTTTGTAATCTTTTACATTTTCTATTGATAGTATTTCTTCTCTTAATGACTCTAATACTTTTTCTAATTTATCTATATTTGTATCATACGCTACATTTAATTTTATGAATAGGTCCGCTACTGCAAGATTATAGTTTGTTACTTCTTGAAATGATGAATTCCCAATACATTTTACTTCTCCAGTAAACGCTTTTATTTTTGTTGTTCTAAGACCTAGTGATATTACTGTTCCAGTAAATCCATTTATTTCTACTACATCTCCTACTGCATATTTGTTATCGAATATTATTGTTATTCCTGCGAGGAAGTCTTTTAGGATATCTTGGAATGCAAGCCCTATTACTGCCGCTGCTACTCCTAGAGATGCAATAATACTTGTTGTATCTACTCCAAAGGCATCTAATATTCCTAATACAACAAATATTAATATCAGATATTTAATTATACTTTTTGCTAGATTAATTATTGTACCTTTTCTTTTGTCTTTAGAGTTATTTCCTTTATTTGTTATTTTACCTGTTATTTTGGATACTACATAATTTGATACTATACCTATAGCTATATAAATTATAGGTTGATAAAACATTGGATTTGTTATTATTTCTTTTGTTTTTTCTATTACTGTTTCTATACTTATAAAGTTCATTTTTCATACCTTCTTTCTTTTTAATTATAAAATATTTGGTATTATCTGTCAACTTAGTATCTTTAGGAGTATTTCATTGGAAATATATATATATTCTTTATTTATTTTAATATGATTATTTTCT
>JAZTXT010000028.1:0-8010 GCA_045636525.1 Bacilli bacterium
AATTATCATTTAATAATAATAGTAGTCTATTTGCATTAGAAAGAAACAAAGGTTTAGATCAAATAATTAATAATATATATAGTTCATTTGATAATAAAGATTTATATCCTAGTATAGAAGAGAAAGCATCTAATCTATTATATTTAATAGTAAAAGACCATGCTTTTATAGATGGTAATAAAAGAATAGGAGCAACTCTCTTTATATATTTCTTGAATAAATATAATTTATTATATAAAGATAATGAAAAAGTAATAGATAACAATACACTAGCATGTATGACTATCTTAATAGCACAGTCTAACCCAAAAGAAAAAGATATAATAATAGATTTAGTAATGAATTTCTTATGCGAAAAATAACATAAAAACTCTTGTTTTATTTCTAAATATATATTATACTTTAATAGTAGGGTGATAGTTAAATGAACGAATTCAATAAATTAGATAAAAAAAGAAAAATATTATTAATAGTTTCAATAATAACATTAATAATATTGGGTATTGTTAGTGCAACTGTTGCATATTTTGCATGGGTTGGAGAAGAATCTAGTATTAGTGTAACAGTAGTAGGAGAAGGATCTTGTTCTGTAAAAGAAGACAATGATATTTTTATTGAACCAACAGAAACAAGGGATGGCGGTAGAATAATAAAATTTACTGCTGAGCAAGGTTTAGCGCCAGAAGCATATATATCATGGAACATGACAGTTAATGAAATAGGTGGATTACAAGACGCAACATTTAAATATGAAATGATAAATTCAACAACTGGAGCATCTTATGGTAGTGGTAATTTTGCTTATATAACAGATGACACTACTATCACATTTATAAACGAAGAAGAAACATTAGCATTAAATACAAAATATGAATTTATTCTATATCTATGGATAGACGGTACAATAGGTAATAACCCAGTATCAATGGCAGATCAAACATTTGATTTTGATATGAACTGCATTATATCTGATATATACGATACCTTACCAAATAACACAACACTTATTAAACATATAAGCGATTTATATACAGATGCAGAAAAAACAGAAGTAACTAATAATAGCATAGATTATAAGTATGCACCATCTGTTAGTTTAATGAATGATAGATTAGGAGATTCTAAAGTGGATGCCTATAGAGGCAATATTAGATATTATGGTGCTAATCCTAACAACTATATATATTTTAATTGTTCTGATTATTCTAATCAATCTGATAGTACATGTGAAATATGGAGAATAATAGGAATAGTAGACGGTAAAGTAAAAATAATAAGAAGTGAGTCAATAGGAGAATATGAATGGAATGGCCCAATGCGTAATAATTGGAGTACATCAACACTTAATGCTTATCTAAATGGAGACTACTACAATAGTTTGAAAACAAAAAATAGTAAAACAATAGGATTAATATCAAAATCAACATATTATTTAGGGTCGGAAGGTACACACGTAGTATATTCAGATGAAATGTATAATAATGAAAGAACAAATGAAGTAGGAACAACAATATATAGTAGTAATCCATTTACAGTAGAAACAAATATAGGAATGATGTATCAAAGTGATTATGGATATGCGACAGATTTTAATGAATGTGATAGTAAGTTACTTAACTATGATAATGAAGGATGTTATAGCAACGATTGGCTTTATATTTCTGATAGTGAGTGGCTAATTAATCCGGGTTGCAATAACTATGACTATGCGCATTTTATTAGTCGTTCTGGCGGTACCAGCGGCACCAACGTTCAAAACCATCTCGAGGTGCGTCCAGTTCTTTATCTTGATACTAAACTTGGTATAGAGTCAGGACATGAAGGAACAAGTACAGATCCATATAGAATTAGCGCAAGCTAATTCTCTTTTTTTGTAGGAAAAATATGACAAAGAATGCAACTTGAAGGTGTAAGGCCAAAGAAGTCCCAACACCGAAATATATAATATTCTAATAAATCGTTGACAAACACCCAAAAATATACTACAATGATATAGACATTTGCAAAGTATATTTTAATTCATCTAGATAAAACTACATAGGATGTAGTTTTTTGTCGTTGAATATGGAGGTGTTATGATGAAAATCGAAAGAGAAGAATTTGAAAAGGAGAAGAATTACTTAAATGAAACAGTAAGTCTAATTAGAAAGAAAATATCTAATTTAGGACAAGAACTTTATGATGATGATTCCAAAATACTTGAATTTAAGAAATTTATTTGGGATTCACATGCTGAGATGGATCCTAATGAAATGAGAAGCATGATGGCGGAATCAGACTTACAAGTATCTATAATGCAAAGTAAGGGTAATTATTTACAAAGATTATTTAGAATACAGAATAAACCATATTTTGGCTCTATTAGGTTTAAAGAAGATGAGAGTGAAGAGGATATTTATATTGGTATTACTCATGTTGAAGATAAATTAAATTACTATGTTCATGACTGGAGAAGTCCAATATGCAGTATGTTCTATGATTTCGAAACAGGGCCTGCCCACTATAAAGCTCCTATAGGGAGAATTGAAGGCGAAATAACAAGAAAGAGACAATATATAATAGATAATGGGAATCTTAAAAATATCTTTGATAATGACTTAAATATAAGTGATAGCCTTCTTCAAGAAGTATTAGCTAGTGAATCATCAGATAAGATGAAGAATATTGTAAATACAATACAAGAGGAACAAAATAAAGTAATAAGAAATACAGATGATAAGAATCTTATCGTCGAAGGTATCGCAGGATCTGGTAAAACAAGTGTAGCATTACATAGAATAGCATTTTTGTTATATAGAATACCAAACTTAAATGCAAATAATGTAGTAGTATTTACTCCAAATAAAGTATTCTCCGAGTATATTTCAAATGTTTTACCAGAACTAGGTGAAGATAATACTTACAGCATGACCTTCTATGACCTACTATGTCAAAATATTAATGAATATAAAAATATTGAAACATTCACAGATTTCATATCAAGGTATTATAAAAAGAAAGTAGAAAATTATGATTTGGTAAAATATAAGCAGTCAGATAAAATAATAAATGATCTGGATAACTATGTAAAAGATCTAATAGAAGACATTCATTTTACTAAGAAACTAGAATTTGATAACTTCATTGAAGTAGAAATAGAAGAACTAAACCACATGTTAAAATACAAATATGATAACTTCCCATTATATGAAAGGATAACAGAAATAGCTAAAAGAATAGCTAATAATAATTATTCAGGTAATTTAAAAAACGCTAAAAGTATAGAAAAGGTATTAAAAGATAATTTAAGTATAAATATAGATCTAAAAGAAATATTCAATAACTTCTTTACTAGTAAATATAGTAAATTTGAAGATAAAATTTCAGGAAATACAATATATTATGAAGATGCATGTCTATTCCTATACTTAAAGAGCTTACTCGTAGGATTTAATACTAACCATGTAATTAAAGAAGTTGTAATAGATGAAGCACAAGACTATAATAAATTACAATATCTAATAATAAAAAGAACATTTAAAACAGCAAATTACACCATTCTAGGAGACACAAATCAAACAATTAACCCATATTATAAATATAATTCACTTGAAGACATAAGTAATATTTTCGAATCATCAAAATACATAAAACTAACGAAAACATATAGATCAACAGATAAAATAATAGAATATACTAATAAAATATTAGGACTTAATCATGTGACTGCAATTAGAAATCAAAAATCAAACGATATCATCTTTAGAAATAATCCTGCTAAAGAAGATTTCATAAACGATATAAATAATTTAAAAGAAATATCAAAAAGTATAGCCATAATAACTAAAGATGACACAGAAGCAGAAGAAGTATACAATATGATTAAAGATGAAACAAATGCAGCCTTAATAGATGGATTCAGTCACATTAAGAGAGACTTGGTAATAATGCCATCATATGTAGCTAAAGGATTAGAATTTGATTCAGTAATAAGTTACAATAATGAAAATAATAAATATAAAGAGCAAGATAAATATTTATATTATGTTACATGTACAAGAGCCCAACACAATCTAATAATTTATAATGGTATGGAATAATCTATACCATTTTTTTCTCACCAAAACATTAAAAAATACTACAAAATCATCAAATAGTTAACCAAAAGTAAGAAAAGCAAATCAACTTTTATCCCTTATTTTATAAAGGTTTGTACATAAGGTGTAAAATAAAATTTGACAAAGAATTTCATTTGTGTTATTATGGGTAATGTCCGCTAAAATAAGAGGTGTAGTAATGAAAAAACATAAAATGGAATTTGCAGGATTGTCTCTATTATTAGTAGTCTTATGCTATGCATATTATGACAGTAATGTTAAAGGTAACGAACAAAACATTGTTCTAGGCAATCAACTTTTCTCTGCAAAAGAAATAAGTAGTAAAGAAGACATAACCATGGAAATGTTATCTTTACCACATGAAGAACAAAATAAAGAAGAACAAAAAAGCGAAGAAATTACTGAAACAGAAGTACAAGATGGAGCCAATATCTACAGTATAAATTTAGCGGCAGTAGATAATGAAATTCCATATAATGAAATTATTTCTAATCAGGTAATAAATTATGCATTAAATTTTGTAGGTAATCCATATGTCTATGGCGGAAATTCATTAACAAATGGAACAGACTGTTCTGGATTTACCAAATTAATATATGAGAAATACGGTATATTATTACCTAGAAATGCCGTACATCAATCATATTCAGGTACTAGTGTTGGATTGAAAAACATCATGCCAGGAGACTTAGTATTCTCAGGATATAATGGTCAAATTGGGCATGTAGCAATATATATTGGTAACAACAAATTAGTACATGCATTAAATTCAAATGTCGGTATAGTAGTAACAGATTTATATATTATGCCAGTCTTAGATGTTAGAAGAGTAATTTGACAACAAAGAGTAAATCTGCTATAATACGCATTGTCTTTTTAAAAAGACAGAAAGAAGTGAATTTATGAAATCAAGTGTGCTCATAAGAGTGAGTATGGCTTCTTTATTAACTTTAGGAGTAATTACATGTTTGATATATTATACTAATACTGATAGAAGTGAAAACTATGTATATACTAACGAACTATACGAACCTAGTACGTATGATGAACTAGTAGATAGTGAAATAACTGAGACAAAACAATCAGAAAGAGTAGTTGTATATGAAAATATGACCATGGAAGAATTAACTGATAAATTAAATAATATATTATCAAGTGATTTGACTGGTATGGGCGAGTATTATGCTAAATATTCCATAGAACTTGGAGTTGATCCATATCTAGCAGTAGCAATATCAATGCACGAAACAGGATGCACCTGGGGATGTTCTTACTTAGCTAGAAAATGTAATAATGTTGGAGGTCAAAAAGGATCTGGTTGTGGAGACTATAAATATTATAATTCTCTTGAAGAAGGTATATATGGTTTTATATCAAATATAAAAAGAAATTACGTTGACTATGGACTTCTAACAGCGGATGAAATGAATCCAAAGTATGCTGAAGATCCAATGTGGTCATCAAAAGTTAATAAATATATAGAAAAAATAAAAAATAGTTAATACATAAGACAGAAAATTTTTCTGTCTTTATTTATTATAAAAATCTATCGAAGAATAACATGAAATATTTTACATTAAAGACTATGAATAATAGTCTTTTTCTGTACTAGTTTACAAAATCATTAATTTTGGATATAATATAGTAAAGTTTATAGTATAGAAGGAGGAAACTATAAATTTAGCGCCAGACTAGAAATAGTTAACGAGGAAAGTAGGTTATCGAATTTTCGGCGGGTACTACTTTGGGTTTATATGCTCATTAGATTATTATAAAAAACAAAATTAATATTGTAACAACATAATAATCACATATAATAATATATATTTATATATATAAGATTATTACTGAAAATAATAATCTATAAGGAGGTAAAAAATATGTGTGGCATCGTAGGTTATACAGGAAAAAAAGAAGCGATATCAAAAATAATGACAGGATTAAAATCACTAGAATATCGTGGTTATGATTCTTCTGGTATTGCATATATAAAAAATAATAAAATAAATATAATAAAAAAAGAAGGACCAATAAAAAATCTAGAAGCAAAGTTAAATTATAATGATGAAACAACTATTGGTATTTCCCATACAAGATGGGCAACTCATGGAAAGGCGGATGATATAAATGCTCATCCACACAAGCAGGGGAAAATAACGTTGGTACATAATGGTATTATAGAAAACTATCATGAATTAAAAAAGGAACTAATAAATAAAGGATACGAATTCAAATCTAGTACAGATACCGAAGTAGGAGCCGCTATAATCGCAGAACTATATAAAAAAGAACAAGACATGATTGAAGTGCTAAGCAAATTAAAAGATATTTTAAGAGGTAGTTATGCTCTAAATATATTAAATGAAGACTATCCGGATACCATCTTTGGTATAAGGAAAGATAGTCCGCTAATTGTAGGTATCGGCGATGAGGAAAACATTTTAGCAAGTGATATCCCTGCTATTATACATATAACTAACAAATACGTAGTGTTAGATAATAATGATATTGTAGTACTTACTCAAGATAATATAAAATATTATAATTCAAACAAAGAAGAAATAACAAAAGAAGTAAGATTATTTAATAATGAAAAAGATATAATTAGCAAAAACGGTTATGACCATTTCATGTTAAAAGAAATAAATGAAGAAAGTGAAGTAGTAAAAAGATTGTTGTCGGCATACACTGAAAATGGCAAAATAAAAGAAATGTTCGATATAAAAAAATATAAAAATATTGACATAGTAGCATGTGGATCGGCAAAATTCGCAGGAGAACTAGGAAAATATTATATAGAGAAATATGTTGGTGTAAAAGTAAATGTCTATTTTGCATCAGAATATAGATATCAAACATGTCTCCTAGACAAAAATACACTGGTACTAGTAATATCACAATCAGGTGAAACAGCTGATACGTTAGCTTCACTAAAACTAGCAAAAGAAAAAGGAATAGATACTCTAGCAATAGTAAATAGAAAAGAATCATCAATAGCAAGAGAAGCAGATTATGTATTATATATAGAAGCTGGTATCGAAGTAGCAGTAGCCACTACTAAAGCATATTTAGCCCAAGCAATAGTACTATTATTACTTGCAATAAAGGACACTGAAGTAGAATCATCAGTATTAGAAGAATTAAAAACTTTACCAAACATTATTACACAGTACATAAATGAATACGATTACATAAGTATAGCAAAAGAGGTTATAAATAAAGAACATGTATTTTATCTTGGAAGAGGAGTAGACTATTATCTATCAGAAGAAGGTAGCCTAAAATTAAAAGAAATATCATATATTCATAGCGAAGCTTTTCAGGCAGGAGAACTAAAGCACGGTAGTATTTCCCTAATAGATGAGGAATTTGGAGTAATAGCTATAGTAACAGATAAAAGTATAAGTGATAAAACAATAAGTAATTTGAAAGAGGTATCATCTCGTGGTGCTAAAATAATAGCAATAACTAGTATTGAAGACGATAATTTCTCAGATTATAAAATTGCCCTTGAAGATCATGGTGAAGTTCTAACACCATTATCTGCAATAGTACCAATGCAACTTCTTGCATATAATGTAGCCAAGTTAAAAGGTTGCGATATAGATAAACCAAGAAATCTAGCTAAATCAGTAACAGTAGAATAGGAAAAATACCTATTCTTTTTTTTATATAAGGAAAGTGCTTTTAAAAAGCTAAATTTTTGTCGAACAAATGTTCAAAGATGTATTGACATTTATGTTGAATCTGCTATAATAAATGTTAACAATCAAAAATGAGGGAGATGGTGGTTATGTACAAGGCATATAAATTTAGATTATATCCAAATAAAAATCAAAGAATACTACTTAATAAAACTTTCGGCTGTCAAAGATTTGTATATAACCATTATCTAAGTAATATAACAGAAAAT
>JAZTXT010000029.1:0-24731 GCA_045636525.1 Bacilli bacterium
TTTCTATATTATATTTATCTTCTAACGATATATTATATTTTTTTTTGAAGGTATCCAGATTTATTCCATCTAATTTTCTTAATCCTAACATTATCTCATTTTCCATTCTCATTTCAATATCTTCATATTCTTCTTCATCTATATAATTATTTTTTAAGTACTTTGTTAAATTTTTAGTATTTGTTCTTCTTATGTTATTTTTATAACTTGTACTTCCTAGTCCAAACCCATAATATTCTTCGTTATTCCAGTATACTAAATTATGTTTAGATTCATAGCCCTTTTTTGCATAATTACTTACTTCATAATGAATATAATTATTTTCTTCAAGAGTCTCTTCAATTAGTTTATACATTTGATAGTCAATATCTTCATCTATATTTTTATGATTATTTATTTTTAGAATTGTTTTTTCTTCAATTATTAGGCTATATGTTGATATATGAGTGATACCTAGTTTTAGGAATTCTTTCAAATCTTCTTTTACTATGTTTATATCATTTGTTACTGCATATATTAAATCTATATTTATGTTATCAAAATATTGATTTGCTAAATTTATTTTGTTATATATATCTTCTTTTGTATGATTTCTTCCTAGTATTTTTAGTATGTCTTCGTTGAAGGACTGAACTCCTATACTTAGTCTATTTACTCCGTATTTTTTCATTATTTTTATTTTTTCTTCAGTTAATGATTCTACATTACTTTCAATTGTAAATTCTATATTTTCTTCTGTATTAAATAATTTTGTTATTTCAAGTAATTTTGTTAGTTCGCCATTATCAAGAGATGTTGGAGTACCTCCTCCAATAAAGATGGTTTTTACTTTCTCACCTTGATATCTTTCTTTTATTTCTTCTTCTAATGCACTTAGATAGTCCTCTATAAACTTTTTGTTATAAAACATCTTGCAGAAATCACAATATGTACAAATAGAACTGCAAAAAGGCACATGAATATATATCGACATAAAATCACCATATATAGAATATCATAATTATTTTGTTTTTACAATGAATAAAATTTTTATTGTTGGTACATTATAGTAATGGTGATTAATTATGGATAATATTGATGTTAGAAAGTATATTGTTAGTAATTTTAAAGATAGTAATTTAGAGGAGTTAAATTCTTCAATTGTGGATAGTGTTAATTCTGGAGAAGAAGATCCACTTATTGGACTTGGCGTTTTATTTGAACTTCTTTGGAAGAATAGTACAGAAGAAGAACATAATATGATTCTTAGCAATATTAAAAAGGGTATGTAATTTACATATCCTTTTTTTACATATCTTTTCCTGCGATAAATAGTTCTAGTGATACTTTAGGGTCCACTAGTCCTAGTTTTATATTTTTATCTAAATCCGCTAGATGGGATAGATATTTTAGTAAATCTTCTTCACTATAATAATAACTATCACTAAGTAGGTACTTTACGCGGTAGACACTTTTAAATTCTAGAACTTTTGCTATTTCATCATTTGTTTTTCCTTGATTATAAAGTCTTTTTACTTGAAATAATAGTCTTATTTGAGATGCTATTACTGGTATTAAACTAGCAGCATCCATACCATTTTGCGTAAAGTTATTGTAAAGTTCAATTGCTTTTTTATTTTCATTTTTTAAGATAAATCCTACTAGATCATATACTGGATTATCAACGTTTTCAATAGTTAACTTTGTTATATCTTCCCTTGTTATTGTTTTATCTTTTTCTTTATATAACATTAGTTTATCTAATTCATTAGTTATATTATCGATGTTATTTCCTACCCTAGTAATAAAATATGTTATATCCAGATTATTCATAGTATAGTTATTCGAAGATAGATAATCTTTTATGTATTTATTCAAGTATTCATCAGTTGCTTCTACTTTTTTAGACACACCTTTACTTGATATTAGTTTTACTAATTTCTTTTTAGTATCTATACCATCTTTATTTGATATAAATACTAGATAACTATTTGGATTATAGTGTTCAAAGTAGTCTTCAAGTAAGTTTATATTTTTATTTTCTTTTTTATCTGATAGATAGCTTACACAATCTATTATGATAAATTTATTTGGAGAAAACATACTTATTGTTTGTGCTTCTTCTATTATGTCATATATATTTTCTATATCATAATATATTATGTCATCTTCATTTATAGAAAGACTCTTTTTTAGGTTATCTATTTCTTTATTTAGTACTGCTTTATCTTCTCCATAAAATAGATAGAAATTTTTATTGTTCATTTGGTTCAACTCTCTTACATGTATACCCTTTTTCTTGGTAGTTATGAATTAATTCTTGTTCTTCAGTAGGCATAAAGTATTCTTCACTTTCTACATCTATCTTAGAGAATAAACGATATGTATATTTTTCATCTACAAATTTATAGGTATCATTTTCCTCCATATATTGATAGAAGTATCCTTTATCTCTAAATTCTTTATAATAATTAGTATTATTAAATTTATAATCAGCTGTTAAATCGATATTTGTTATTTGAGATTTTCCGCTAAAAATTAAAGTTATTTCTTCTGATACTGATGCTGGTAATTTTTTATGTAAATAGTTTTTTGTACAAGAGTATACTTTATCTTTTCCAATTATAACTTCAGGATTAACAAAGAAGAATGCTATTACTACAATTATGAAAATTATGAAGAAGAGCACCGCTAGTGAGATTGGTTTCTTCTCTTTTTTAGGTTCTTCTTTTTTTTTATTTACTACTGGCTTCGGTATTGTTAAATCATTTAATTTATTTAAATCTACATTAAAATCAGCCTGATATTCATCTATTATTTCTGCTATTTCTATTTTTTCAAGTGAAATTATTTCAAATTTATCTTTGTAATTATCATCAAGTAATGATAGTGTAAATTCTTTTATTAATTCTTTTGGATTTTCTTTTGATGTCATGATAACAGCTTCATTATTTCTTTGAAAATAAGTACCATAAAATAATTTGTTTGATTTATTTGAATAGCTATATATTGCATACTTATTTCCAGTTTTATTTTTAAATACTCCATATAGGTCTAAATATACTATTTCTTCTCCATATGTAAATTTATAATCATTTACTCTTACTTTTTTTCCAATCATAGTATCCTCCTAGTGATATTATAGTATAATAATTTTTTTTAGTAAAGAAAAAACTGCCTTTCAGTTATTCATATTTCATCTGAGTAGCAGTTATATCAAATCCTCCTATAAATACGTTTCCTTGTTCATGGTCTTGATTTTGGTTGTTTTCTTGTAACCATACTAAAACTGTAAATTTTTCTGTTGTGTTACTTTTTAAGAATACACCAGATGCCATTAACACTCTTTCACCTGTAACTGGTATATATCCTGTTGCCATCTTTCTATTTGATGAGTTATATATAGCAAACTTTAGTGCATTATCAGTAAAGTCATTTCTTGTTACTTTTAAGTATAAATCTAGTGTTTGATCAAGAGTCCCATCACTTGATACATAGAATTCCTTTTTTAATACTGAATATTTAGTATTTAATGTTGGCTCATTTATTGGAAGCAATGTATATGTATTAAATATTTTACCATCTATATAGTTAATTGATAATGTTCCTGTTTTAATTATAGTGCTATCTTCTTTTTCACTAGCAAGTAGGTTGAAATATGTAAAAGTAATTCCTACGACCATTGTAATCATTGTAAGTATAAGTACAATAAAATAAAATATATCTTTTTTAGTCTTACTTTCACTCATATTATCACCTATTATAATAATAACAAAAATACAAAAAAAAAGCAATATTAATTGCTTTTTAAATTTAAATTATTCCATACCATCAATAGTACCAGTAATATCTTGTGTTCCAGCTACATCGATGAATACTGTTCCATTAAATACTGCTCCTTGTTCAGGATTGTTTGCTGGACCTTGTTCATCAAGCCAGATGAATAAACGATATACTTTTTGAGTACCATTTCCTGCTAGTTCAGTAGCTGTTGGAAGTATTTTGAATTCACTGTAACCAATTGATCCAACTGTTTGACCGTTTTCATCTTGAATTGGTGTACCTGTTCCGATACGTTCACCAACACGACCTTCTGATTCATCTTCATTTACAGCAACTTCTGTAATATCATATAATGTATATTTTAAGTTTGTAAATGCTGGATATAAAGGTTTTCCGTCATCACCAGTTGGAATTGCTGTTGGAACTACTCTTGCAGTAATGTCTGCTTTGTTTGTACCATTGTTAGTTAAAGTAAACTCATAAACACCACAAACAACGTTTCCTCTGTCATCAACACATTTTTCATATGGTGTACCTTCAGCATTTGACTCATTGTTTAGCCATCTACTGTAAGCAGCCATTGCGATATTGTTTTTTGACGGAATCATTTCTTCAACATTTAAATGATTTCCATCTTCATATACAATTTGAACTGAAGCAGCTTGTACGATTAAAGCGTTCTCATCACTTTGTGCGTTGATTGAAAAGTACGCTAATGTTGCTCCTATTATTGCAACGATTAGTGTAAGTACTCCTACGACACCAAAAAATATTCCTCTCTTATCTTCTCTATTCACAGTTAAGTCCTCCTCTCTTCTATCATAATAATCATATCAAAAAAAAATTGTAATTGCAACCATTTTTTCAATATTTTATTTTTTTTGTCAAAAAAAATAATTCATGCGAATTATTTTTCATTTATAAAATTTAATAAATCTGTATTAGACATAAATCCAGTATGTCTTTTTACTTCTTCACCATTTTTAAATAATATTATTGTTGGTATAGTCATAACCCCATATTCTCTTGCTATATCTGGTGCTTTATCAACATCTAATTTTATGAAGTTCATATTATTTTCTTTTGATACTTCTTCAAATACTGGTCCAAACATTTTACAAGGACCACACCAAGTAGCGTAAAAATCTACTACTGCTGACTTTTCAATTAATTTATTAAAATCTTTTTCATAATGTATTAGTGACATATTATCCTCCTATTCTAATACGCTTGTATCATTTATATGAATTTTATTTTTTTCTACTAATTTTTTAGCAGACTCTTTTGTTAATACTTTCTTATTTATTAAGAATGTTATTACTTCTTCATTTAATTCTTCATTAGTTTTACTATCTCTTTCTGACACTATTTCATAAACATTACCATAGATATCTACCATTTCTTCTGATATACCCGATAATATTGGTGTATTATTTAGAATGGAATTACCTATATTTGATTCTCTTATATATGGTAATTTAAATATTGGTAACGTAAATACTACTAGTGCTAGGAATACATAAACATAAGATTCAATAACACCCACTACTATTCCTAATATTTTCGATGGAATACTTAGTATTACTGTTGCTTTTAATATTTTTTCGATAAGCCCTGTTATCTTTAATATTATTTTTAGTATAAATAGTAGCACTAAAAATACTATGATAAAAGCCAGCATTTCATATATTAGTACATTTAAGACTTCTACTCCTTTTATTAGCCAACCAAAATTTAAGAATGGTAGATTTTCATACATTAGCACCGATAAGTCATTCTTTAAAAAGAATGCTAATATTACTATGATAAATGTTCCTAGAAAGTCCGCTGTTTTTTTGATTACTCCGGCTTTAAAGCCTGCTAGCGCTCCGAGAACTAGCGCAATTAATATTACAATATCTGCTACATTCATATTTTTCTCCTCCTATGATAATTATATACTACTTTTTTAATTTAAGCACCTTGAAAACCTGAATTATCTTCGTTTATCACCTTAAAAACAAGTTCTCTATCATCAAACCAATCGCTATATCTTATTTCAAATGTTTCCCATGTTTCTTCCACTTCAAATGCTACGTAACCTTTTGTTTTTTTATTTGATTTTAAAGTTGCATCTAAGTCCCCAATTCCATCTATATCATTATATAGATATTCTACTTCTATTTCATAACCGTCAACATATCCAGTAAAGTCAAAATCTGATATATACTGAATTTCATCTGAGATGTTTTGAACATCAAAGAAAAATACTAAATATTCTTTTCCTTCATCTGGAACATCCATACTCTCTTCTTCTGTTCCAACACTATTATACATTAATGTATCTATTAATGTAATTTTAAAATCGCCTGATATTAGGGTATCTCCTATTGTACCTTCCTCGATTATTGATTCTCCATCTGTCCACATATTGATATCTGGATTTTCTATTATTTTATTTATTGTATTAAATGCAAATATAAAAAATATTACTAATATAATAATTGGTAGTAAAAATACACAGCCCACTATTATAAGGACGATAGCCCATGTTGGCAATCCTTTCTTCTTTTCTTTATTTTGATTATTATTAGCATTTCCTACTAGTACACCACAGTTTAAACACAGCGATGCTTTTTCATCTAGTTCTTTTCCACAATTTGTACAAAATTTCGCCATATTATCACACTTCTTTCTACAATAAGTATATAATAATTTATTAAAAAAGGAAAGTATTTTTTTGACATAACCTGATTTTTAATACAGGCTATACTAATAAAAGTATTTGGAGGAATAACGACAGTTATGACGGGTTAGGCGTTAGCCGCATTAATAAGAAAAGAGAGAATTTATTTAGTTATCCTCTCTATTACTTCTTCATAACTGATACCTAATTTTACTAATTCATTTATTTCTTCTTTAATATGATTTATTTCTTTGGCAATTTTATCTTGAGCTAAATTTTTAGTATTATCTGAAATAAATGTTCCTTTGGTACTTATAGTTCTAATTATCCCTTTATGTTCTAGAATATCATAAGATTTTTTTACTGTATTTGGATTTATCCCAATACTAGAAGCCATTTCTCTTATTGATGGTATTTGTTCTTTTTCTTTTAATATACCTAATGCTACGTATTTTTCTATGCTATCTACGATCTGCTGGTATATCGGTATTCTACTTTGATAATCTAAATTAATAAGTATATTCGTCATAAGTATCACCTATATTATATTTTTGTCTTTCTTCCTCTTCTTTTTTCTTTATTTCTTCTACTAAGAGTTCTAACTCTTCTACTTTATTTGTTATGAATATATTTGTATTTTTATATAGAGAGTTAGTATATATTCTTATGTACATATATTCTTTGTTTATATTTACTTTGTCATTTAAATTATCTAATATAAAATTGTTTATGTCAAGGTTTTCTCCTTTATAATATCCATCAAAGTAATATTCTGATACTGTGTTATGGTTTCCATCGAACTTTCCTATTTGATATGAATGGATATATATATCATCTTCTTCAAATGTTTTTGCTACTTCTTTGTTGTAGTGATTTAGGATTTCTTCATGTAGATTTTCATCTTTTACATCATAGTATATAGTCTTTACTTCATAGTTATCGTATACTGAAAGTACTGCAGTGAATAAATTATTTGTATCATCACTTCTTATTACTTTACTTTCTTCAAATTCTTTTAGTATTTTACTATATAGACTACTATCTTTTGATAGATAACTATGATCTCCCTCTAGTTTAACTGCGAATACATCTTTATTTTTTATCTTACTCGAACTATTTTGATATGTTTTATCTTTTGATAATGTATTTAATATATGTTCGTATTGTGATTTTGTAACACTTATTCTAAATTTATATAACTTGTTATCAACATTTATCTTTACATTAAAGTTTCTGTAATAGTTTTCTTCCCCCTTAATGTTATCTATATGTATTGATATTACATACCCTATTAGTTCTTTATCTGTTGTATATCCATTTTTACTAACCATATTTTCATCTATAAATGTCATTTTTGTTATGTCATTTACATCTATTTGTTCTACTTTATTATTACTTGATATTTCACCAGTGAATACTACCACTATTCCAACAATCATTAAGGAAGCGATTGATTTTAGGACATTTGTTACTTTCTTTCTTGTTATTAAATCGTATATGATTATGTAAGCTATTAAAGGTGCCACTAGGAAGATTATGGTAAAGATATCATTACTACTAACATTTGAATTTATTAGTACTGTGTAGTAGATACATAATATTGGTACTGTCGTTAGACTTCTTATTATGTTGTGCATTTTTTCACTCTTAAATGATGTTTCTACTACTTCAAATTTTTTCTTTGTAAATAAGAATATACCAAGTAATATGTAAACTATACTTAGAAATGCCATTTTTAGAATTGATTTAGTTACATTTGTTTCTGATGCTCCATATAATGATTCATATCCTAAGGCAAATGGTATTGTATAGTTTGGACTTTTTTCTATTTCTTCATAATATGTATATGGGTAGATACCCACTCTTCTTTTAGCTTCACAAACAGAAGTATAACACTCATAGTTTGTAGGTTTACATATTTCATTATTACAGTATGTTGATATATCACCATTTGACACTCCTTTAAAGTCATCATTAGTAATAAACATATGAGTAAATGGAACTAAGAATAGTACTAAAAGTGTTACTACTATTGTTGTTATTTTATTTGATGATATAGATACCGCTATATTTGTACAAGTAAACACAAAGATATATGTTACTGTCCATAAGATAAATGCATCAAATATCATTCTATAGTCCACTAGTACATGTGGCATTATAAGCGTTGCTAGTAAAGTGAATAAATAGTTTATTATGTTCATTACTAGTATTATAGTAATACCTCCTAGGGTATTTGATATGAATATGTGCTTTTTTGATACTGGCAGAGACATTACAAAGTCTGATGATTTTCTTTTATAAATAAAACTAAATAATGTTATTGATAATAATACTGGTATTATATATATTCCTATTAATGAAAGTGGATGAAGCTCTACTATTTCTGGGATTGTAACGGAAGAATTAGCATAACTCATTAGAAAATATATAACATTTATTACCGGTACTAAAAGTGTTAAAAGTAAAATTACGGCTTTTGATCTTTTAATATTTTCTTTTAGGAAATTTAAATTAAATAAATTTGTTAAATTCATATCCTAATGCCTCCATTTCATAGATGAATACTTCTTCTAGTGTTAGATTTAAGTAATCTAGTATTATTGGATTCATCTTTTCTAGTTTCTTTTTACTTTTTCCATCTTTATCTTTTATTATTATTGTTGCTATACTTCCTTGTTTTTTGAAACTTATTACATCAAAGTCTTTAAAGTCATCTTTATCAAAATCTTTTTTTAGTGATATTTGTACTTTATACATATTTGTTTTTATAGTATCGATATCGCTTTCAAATAGTATGCCACCTTTATATAGTAGTCCTAAGTTATCACAAATGTCTTCTAGTTCACGAAGATTATGACTGGTCATTACTACAGTTGTTTTCTTTTTATTCATTTGCTTTATTAAAGCTTTTTTCATAGTACTTCTGATAACAGGGTCTAAGCCATCAAATGTTTCATCAAAGAACATATAGTCAGCATTCGTAGCTATTGCACATATTAGTGCACACTGTCTTTTCATCCCTTTTGAGAATGTGCTTATCTTCTTATTTAGACTTAGATTTAGAGTACTTGCCATTTCTTTGAGATAGTTCATATCAAAATCTTTATACATTGATTCATAGTATTTGGCTGTATCTAGTAATGTATAACCAGGATAGAAGAATAAGTCATCTGGTACAAAGACCATTCTTTGTTTTAACTCTGTATTATCCTCTACTAGTTCATCATCGATAGTAATTATTCCTTCATCACTTTCAAATATTCCCATGATGATTCTAAGTAATGTTGACTTACCTGCTCCATTGGCTCCAACTAAACCATAGATACAGTTATCTTTAATAGTGCAAGATAAGTTGTTTAATACATAGTCTTTATCATATTTTTTTGATAATTTGTCTATTCTTATCATATTTTTCTCCCTTCATAATAATTTATGATTGTACTATTTGTGCTAGTACAATTATATAATACTATATGTGATTTTCTTTGTCAAGTGGGAATTGCTAGAAATAATTTTTGACAATATTAATAAATTATGTTATTATTAGTATGTAAGCAAGGAAATTTGCATATAATAAAAAAGGAAGCATTCGGTTTGCAACACTGAATGTCTACCCATTCGGTTGGACATTTACCTTATGGTAAGTGTCATTTTTTTAATTCTATTATTATTTGCAATAAGAGAAATAAAACGGTGATGAGTTGCCTGAAAATACGAATTATAAATTCTCTTTTCTTCATCAAACCACCTCCTCTCTTTTCAGATTAGAGGTAGACACCAGTAACCAAATGTTCCTATTACATTATACCATTTTGGTAATATATAAATCAATCAAAATAGTATATTTTATAAACAAATGTTTGCTAAATTTTAACGTTGAAAATAATGTTATTTTTAGAGATTACAAGCTCTAAAAATCCCAGAGAGACTACAGGCTCGAAGGGCAATTAAAAAGAAGGTATCAAAACCTCACTTTATTATTTATCTTTTATAGTTAACGTACTATATTTACTAAAATCTATATTAGAAATTGTTTCTTTATATTCATTATAGTTTAATGTTTCTACAAATTCTAATGTATCATTTTCTTTATAACCAAATGATATATAGTTATCTATTGTAGGCATAACATAACTACTTATATTATCACTTCTAACTGACATATGTAATATACTGTCTTTTTTATTTAATTCAAACTCATCTTCTGTATCAACAGGATTATTTACTACATTATGAACTCTTTTAACAAATTCTTTTTTATTTTTAGTATAGGCTCCTATTTCCAGTATTTGATATCCATTTATATTATACCTAGTAGAAGATATATTTCCTGTAATTATATTATCTTTTTTTAGGTATTCATTTAATTTTGAAAAACTTGATAAATTTATTCCTATAAAATATGCTAGGTACCAATCTAGTTTATACATTTCAAAACTTGATAGATTATGAAGTGGTATTTTATATTTTACAAATACTTCATCTACTTTATTTCCTTCAATTATTAATGTTTTATTATATGTTTTAGGAGAGGCTTCTAGTCCTTCAGGCCTTTCATTTTTTTCGAATGTATAATTTTTATAGAAATCCTCAATTAACTTTAATATTTCTTCTTCATTAAAGGTGCCCGCTACTACTAGAAATTGATTTTTAGGTACATAGAATGTTTTATATATTTCTTCCAATCTTTTTGCCGTAACAGAAGATACGCTTGTCTTAGAACCACCTGCATCTATTTTTCTTCCATAACTTAGTATTGAATGAGCATTAGCTATTTTTCTTCTTGGTTTATCTTTTTCATCTCTTATTTCATTAAATACTGCATATTTTGTTTTATCTAATTTTTCTTTGGTAAAGTCTATATCATATACTGTTTTTAGTAATGTAAGTAAGCATTCTTTAAAGTTATATACTGTATCAAAGTAGAATCTTGTTTCATACTGATTAGTTGAAGCATTTACTTCTAGGGCTTTATATCCATATATATTATCTATATAATTACCATGATTATTACATTCACATACATAGTGTTCTAGAAGATGAGCTGTTCCTTCGGGTATTTTTTTTGTATTTCCTTCAAGATCCACGTATTCTAGATTGGTGGCACCTAGAAATGTTCTTAGTTCTACATGATTAGTCATCTTTGTTTTATCTGAGTATATTAGTACGGTTAGGCCATTACCCATTGTTATAAATTTTGGTTTATTCATTTTCTTCACCTACTCCAGTATATTTTGCCACAAGCACTAATCTATTTATTATGAACTCTTGTACTTCTTCCGAAGTGATATCTTTGATTAATTCAAAGAACGTTTTTTCTTTGGCTTCAATATACTTATCTACATCTTGCATTAGTGTATCATATAATTTTTCTTTTACTAAGTCATCATCTAATTTATATTCTTCTTTTATAAGTGGTAGTTTTTCTTCTATAAAGTTTATATCAGATACTATGTTCATTACTTTTTCGTACTCTTTTTGTACCTTTTCTATATTATCTTTACCTGTAATAGCCCATAATGTTAATGAACCAAAACTACCATAACAGTATGCTCCGCATCTATATACTAGATCATTTTCTTTTCTTAGATGGTCTATAATTAATCTTGAACTATTAGAACTTAAAAGATTTTTTACTATTTTAAGTAGTGCTATATCTTTCTCATTTTTTAAATCTTTTACTTTATAGTTATAGTAAACCGCTGTTGATTTAAATGTTGTTTTTTCAACCATTTCTTTTGGAATACTTGGAATATCTTTACAGTAGTTAGTATATTTCTTTTCAAATTCTATTTTTTCTTCTTTGTTATCTAGTAATATTTCTTTTATTTTTTGTTTTGATATTTCTTCTTCAACATCACCAATTAAAAATGTTATAGGACTTTTACTTATTATTTTCTTATATAGTTCATATAAATTTTTTGGTGTAACAGAATCTAATATTTCTGGATTTTCATCTGTTTTTAGTACTAGAAAATCATCTTCATCTATTACTTTATCATTTTCATATCCGTAATACCACATTGCATCTTTAAATTTTCTATTGATATTATTTTTTATTACTTCTCTTATGTCATTTATTTCTTTAGATGGGAATGTATTATCTTCTAGGTATGGGTTATATATTATTTCTTTGATTAGTTTTAGATTGTCTTCTAGGACATCTTTACCTAGGCTATTTTTTGATGGGAAGTAGACCGCTAGTTCTAGAAATGGTGTTTTTCCAAGGACTACTATTCTTTGATAATATGATAAGCAATAGTTATTTACTTGTACCTCATACATTTCCTTTTCTGTACGATATTTAGCGCTTTTATCAAAAGGCATATTTCGTAATATTCTTAGTTTTGCTTCAGCTTCTTCCTCTATAGGATATGAAATAAATAATATACATGTTTTGAAATCTTTATTTTGTATTATTATTGGTTCATTTGTTTTTTGGAACATCACTACCACTTCCTTTATTAGTATTATATTTTATAATTTATTCTTTGTAAAGAAAAAAAGAATATTATTTATATCCTTTCTTTACGTATTCTTCATATAACTCTTTAAATCTATTAAAGTGTATTATTTCTCTTTGTCTTAAGAATAATAGTGGTCCTATTACATCTGGATCATCTGTTAAATTGATTAGATTTTCATATACCGCTCTTGCTTTTTGTTCCGCTGCCATATCTTCTGAGATATCAGCGATTGGGTCTCCTGTTGTGGCAAAGTATGCTACGGTAAATGGTACACCGTTAGCGTCTGTTGGATATAATCCTTTTCCGTGTTCTGCATAATGAGTGTCTAGTCCTGCTGCTTTGATTTCATCAATTGTTGCATCTTTCATTAGTTGATATATCATTGTAGATATTATTTCTACGTGAGCAAGTTCCTCTGTTCCAATATCGGTAAGAAGAGCTTTACCTTTGTCATCTGGCATTGTATATCTTTGATTTAGATAACGCCATGCTGCCGCTAGTTCTCCGTTGGAGCCACCATATTGTGTTACAAGATATCTAGCTAATCTTAAATCTTTTTTCTTTATATTTACTGGATATTCCAGCATTTTAACAAACTTCCACATTATCTTTGTACCTCCCAAGGCCATGGACCATTATCCCAAGTCCAACTGTTTTTGTATTCCATACTATCAAATGTTAATGGTCCATATTTACTTTCAAACATTTTACATAGTTCTTTTTCTTTCTTTTGATATTCATTGAATAAATTTAAGGCTTTTACATCTTTGTCATTTAAATCTAAGTATAATCCTAATTCAATCATAGCAAATTTTAATTCTTGAAGTTGCATTAACATGTCTTCTCTTTCGCTTTTTGCTTTTAATTCCATAGGTTTATATTTTCTGTAAGGGTCATATAAACTACCAAACATATTACCTCGTTTGAATCCTTCGTAAGAATCTAATACACTATTAATTTCATTATTTTGCCCTTGCATATTAGGCATTAGACTTTGATAGTTTAGATCTCCTATCATATTATTTGGATTTGTCATATAGTTCATATCAGTAAATCCACTTAAATAATTGTAATAATCATTCATTTTTATTTTTCCTCCCTAAAATAGAGTATGTAAAGGTATACTTTGTGTATAGGGGAATACCTAGTAAAATAAAAAAAGAAAGAAATTATTTCTTTGCATCAAATTTCTTTCTTGCTTCTGTATTTAATATTGATTTTCTAAGTCTTATATTTTCAGGTGTTATTTCTACTAATTCATCACTATTTATATAATCTAGACAGTATTCTAATGATAATAATCTAGGACGCTTTAATACTACAGTATGATCTGAACCAGACGCTCTAGTATTTGTTAATTGTTTTCCTTTTACTACGTTAACAGCTAGGTCGTTATCTCTATTACATTCTCCTACTATCATACCTTCATATACTTCTGTTCCTGGTTCTATGAACATGATACCTCTATCTTCTAGTTGTCCTAATGCATAAGCTGTTGCTTTACCTGCTTCAGTAGCTATTAATACACCTAGTTTTCTTTCAGTAGAATTAATATTTTCTACTGGAAGGTATTCTTTGAATGTATGATTTAATATTCCATAACCTTTTGTCAATGTCATAAAGTTAGTGTTAAATCCTATTAATCCACGAGATGGTATTGTATAATTTAATCTAATTAAATTATTTATGTTAGACATATTGTCCATTTTACCACCACGAAGTCCTAATGCTTCAATAACGTTACCTACGCATTCATCACTTACTTCAATCTGTACATCTTCGTATGGTTCACATTTTACTCCATCTATTTCTTTTATGATTACTTCTGGTTTTGATACTTGAAGTTCAAACCCTTCTCTTCTTAAGTTTTCTATTAATATTGATAAGTGTAATTCACCACGGCCTGAAACTATCCAAGATTCATTTCCTGATTCTTCTACTTTTAAACTTACATCTTTTTGTGTTTCTTTATATAGACGTTCTCCTAGTTTTCTTGCTGTTACTTCTGTTCCTTCTTTTCCTACAAATGGACTAGTATTTGTCATAAATGTCATTTTTAGTGTTGGTTCATCTATTCTTAGTATTGGAAGAGCTTCTTCACTACCAGGATTACATACTGTTTCTCCTACTGAAATGTCCATAAGTCCTGCGATTGCCACTATGTCTCCTGCATATGCTTCAGTTATCTCTACTCTTTTTAACCCTTCAAAACCAAATAATTTTTGTATTCTAAACTGTTTTTTAGATCCATCTAATCTTACACAACTAGCCATTTCATTTACTTTTATAGTTCCTCTTTGTATTTTACCAATACCTATTCTACCTACATATTCATTGTAGTCTAAAAGAGCTGGTTGGAACTGAAGAGGACCTTCTTCAGTAACATTTGGTGCTGGTACTTCGTTCAGTATCAAATCAAATATTTCATCATAGCTTTCTTGTTGTGTGTTAATATCTGGGTCTAAGCTTGCAGTACCATTAAGTGCTGATACATAAGCAACTTTAAATTCTAATTGTTCTTCATTTGCTCCTAGTTCAATAAATAAATCAATTACTTCATCTAATACTCTTTCAACATTAGCGGTTGGTTTATCAACTTTGTTTATTACTACGATTGGTTTTACTCCTGCTTCAAGTGCTTTTTTAAGCACGAATCTTGTTTGAGGCATTGTTCCTTCGTAAGCATCCACAAGTAACATTACACCATCAACCATGTTCATAATTCTTTCTACTTCTCCACCGAAATCAGCATGTCCTGGAGTATCTAGAATATTTATTTTATGATCTTTATAATGAATTGATGTTGTTTTTGCTAGAATTGTTATTCCTCTTTCTCTTTCAATATCATTTGAGTCCATTACTCTTGTCTCTACTTGTTCATTTTCTCTAAATGTTCCGGATTTTTTTAGTAACTGATCTACTAGTGTTGTTTTACCATGGTCTACATGGGCAATTATTGCAATATTTCTTATTTTCATAAAATACACCTTCTTTTTTTCACAAGTCATAATTATATCACAAAATATTATTTTTGAAAAGTATTTTTTATAAAAGAAAAATACCTATAATTATTTATAGGCATTTACTTTGTTATCTATTAGATCTAATATCATTGTTAATAATAGATATGTTCCTGTTACTTTGAAACATATATTCATTATATTTCCAGGTAGAAATATTAAAAGCACTCCTAGTAGTAGTGATATTATTCCCATGATTAGATTTCCTTTTCTTTTTAAACTAAAATATTTTGTTAAACTACTTATTGACATTACAAATAGTAGTAATGATGCTAATGCTGGTAATAATTCTAAGAATAAAAATTTTCCATATTTAAATACAAACATTGCTATCCACACAGACATTACTGCCATTACTAAGTCAGAATAATTTCTTCTTTCATATTCTTTATTCATAACAAAACTTATTATTTTTATTACTGCTATTACAGAGAATATTACTACAAATAGATACTTTACTGTGCTTAAAAAATCTTCTGTTGCAAATATTAATATTATTCCAAATACTATTCCAATTAAATAATAAAAACCTTCTGATATATTAAATATCTTTCTTGTTTTTTCTTCTTTTTTCTCTATTCTTTCTACTTCTATTATTTCAGCTTCTACTTTTTCCTTTTTCTTTCCTGCCATATTTTACACCTTCCTTTAATATGAATAAATATTATTCTATAAGATGATTATACAATAAATATAGGTATTTTACAATGCTTTTTGCTATCAACAGTTATTGCGTATATATTTATCTAATAGTTTATATATATTATACTTGTACTGATATATATAGACAAAGAAGCAGACTCAGGCGTTAAACAATATAAAAAATGAAAGAAGAGAAATTAATTTTTTCTCTCCTTTAAGTAACTTTTTAATTTTATATAACTAATGTTTTGTGTCATTTCATCTAGAATATCCTCTACTAATACGTATCCTGGCATATTATCCTCTCCTCTATTTAGAGCATAACATATTTTTTTTAACTATGCATTAGTTTCGACAAAGGTTGTTATCATTCGACATTAGCTTCTACTTATTCTTACTTTTATTGTTGTTGTCTTTGCAACATAACTTGCTTTTACTTCATCGCCGGTTACTGTAACTTTTACCGTATGTTCACCTTCACCTAGTCCAGATAGGTCTACTGTTGCTTTGATTGTTGTAGAATCTATCGTTTCAAGTACTCCTTTTGTACCTTTTACAATTACTGTGGTTTTGGATGAATTTTCTCCTATTGCCGAAGCTTTTAAATTTGGCCCTAGATTAACAGCATCTATATTGATCCCTTCTATTTCTTTGCTTTCTTCTTCGCCAATACTTATTTTTACTGTTATTGTTTTTTCTGATACCTCTCTTATTCCTTCTGGTTTATTAACAACAATAGTGTATGTTTTATCTTCTGATAATGCTGTTACATCTACCTCTATAGGAATATATGTATCTGTATATTCTTTTACTACCTCTTCATCACCATATATTGTAATTGCATTTACTGAAGATGTTATAGAACTTATTGCTTTACCAAATGCTAATTCTCCTTTTGGAATTATTTTAACTTTTGCTTCACCACTATAAGATTCTATGTTTACTGTAGCTACTACTTTACCTGGAACCATTTCTACATCTACTACATTTCCTGAGTTATCGTAGGCTACTAGTTTTACATCATCTACTGTGTTTACTCCAGCTGATGGATCTACTATATTATCAATATCCACTAAAGCTTTTACAGTAGCTACTTTTTCTAGATTTTTCTCAGCACCTTTTATGATAACTTCCTCTTTATCTATTGTAACTGATTGTACTGACAATCTACTATCAAGTTTATCTTTATTTATTACATCAACTGTTACTGTCTTTGTAACTGATACTTTTGGATATATATTTATTGTTATTGATGATGGATTTAGATTATAACCTACGGAATTTATGGCTCCATCATACTCCAAATCTACTTTATGTGTTCCTTCTTTTAGATTTGATAGATCTACAGTTACTTTACCAGTTGATAATTGTTTTGCTAAGTATAAGTCTACGGTTCTCCCTATTAATGTTACATCTGCTGACTCAGGTATTCCTTCTATTACATATGCTTCTTTATTATATGTTGCCTCTACTACTTGATTACGAAGTACTTCTGCTGATGCATCAATCATAGTGTTTGACAATGAATCCACATAGAAGAATAATGCTAAAGCTAATATTAATGAAATGAATACTAATGTATTTCTTTTATTTAGCCATCTTTCGAATTTACTTGCATTTTTTTCGGTTTTTTCACCAACAAACAAAGCTAATTTTGTAATTGGTGTTACAATGAATTTGTCTATGAATCCAGTTATTCCACGGATGATTTTTTTGATGGCTCTTATTATTTTCTTAAGCGCTTTCATTGTTATCATCCTCCTCATCTTCAAATTCGTCATCTAGTAGAACTTCTTTCTTAGGTTTAAGTTCTTCTACTAAAATCATTCTAGCATCATCTAGAGAAAGATTGTAATTTAAGTTTCCTCCGACTGCAATTGATATTTTTCCAGTTTCTTCACTTACTACGATTGCAATAGCATCTGACTCTTCACTTATTCCAATAGCCGCTCTATGACGAGTTCCTATCTTTTTACTTATTTTTGTATTAATACTTATTGGGAATACTGCTCCTGCCGATGTTATTTTATTTCCTTGAATTATTACTCCACCATCATGTAATGGATTTCTTGGAAAGAATATTGATATTAATAATTCTGATGAAATATCTGCATATATTGGTTTACTTCTTTCAATATATTCGTTTAGACTGATATCTCTTTCTATTACAATTAATGCTCCTATTCTTGATTTTCTTAAGTAATCTACTGAGGACATTACTTCGTAGACTAGTCTTTCCCTTTCATCAAGCGTTAAAACTTTGTGTCTACCTAGTAATTGTTTTCTACCAAGATGCTCTAGTGCACTTCTTATTTCTGGTTGGAATATTATGATTAAGGCTAATGGTCCCCACATAACTACGTATTCTAGAAGTAATCCTATAGTAGTTAAATTTAATGTATCACTTAGTATTTTTACTACTATTATTATTAGAACACCCTTAAGTAGTAGTATCATTTTTACATTATTTTTTATGTTTTTTAGTATTGAATATGCTATTATCCAAACTAGCGAAATATCAATGAGTGCTCTTAGCACTGATAATATACTATCTAATGTCATATTTAAACTCCTCTCTATTTAACTAAATAAATAGCTCCTTGTACACAAAAATAACAAAGTAATGCAATTCCTCCAAATAATAGCAAAAAACTATTTATATAGCCAGAGTTTGAATTTGTTACTTTTATGTTCTCTTTATTTTCTTCTTTTTTATCTTCATTCATTTTATTTATGAAATCTTTTTTAGTCATAAGTCCATAGCATCTATAAGATCTTTTATCTTTTACAAATGCATATAGTTCATTTAACTTATTTACATCATAGTATGATAAGGTAAATCCTAAATTTAAAAAGAATTCTTTGTTTTCTTCTAGATGTTTACCTGAGATATTTATGTAAGAAAGTTCGTTATCCTCAATTATTAGGTTTGTCTTTTTATATACTATATTTAATTCTTCTTTTGTTATGGTATTACTGTCAAATAGTAAATAAATTGTACTATCTTCTATATGATAGGTAACATGATCTGTTAGTTTTTTTGTATTTAGATTCTTTTTCTTAGTCATTTTTCCCTTCCCATCTATTCTAATTTTATCACGATAGATATAAAAAAGCAAGAAAAAGAGAGTAAGATTTTTACTCCCTTAGTAGAGACTTTCTTCCTTTAGATATCCAATATATACCGTTTGGGCATCATCAGTATTATCTTTACAGGTAATTAGTATTATACTTTTTTCTCCATCCTTTCTATAAATATCTGCATATCCATTTTTCTTTATGTCATAACTTTCACTATAGATGTATTCATAAACAATTTCATCTTTGTAATAAAGTATTGAGTCCCCTAGTTCGATGGTGTGAAGGTCCCCGAAGAATGAATTATAGCTATTACCATTATGAGCTGCGAGTATGATTGTGTTATCATCTTCTTTTATTAATTCTATATTGTATTTTGCGTTATTATATTCGTTATTGATATCTAAAACTCCTCTTTTTAGATTTATCGTAGGCACTTCTAAGATGGATGCATACTTATATTTTTCTTCTGGCACCATTTCTATATCATTATTTATATATGCTGTAACGCTCTCATCATTTTGTACTTTGTCATGGTAGTATTTATATATTTGAATTATGAAATATGTTATCCCAAGTACTATTATAATTATAGATATTAATATAAATCTTTTTTCTTTTGGTAAAAACATTAACATTATAACTGCGATCAATATGCATATAAAGACAAAGATATCTTCTGGGGCTACTCCTAATCCTGTATTGGGCACTTTTATCCTTTCATTATATACCTCAATTGAGTTTGTTTCACTAGAAATTTCAAAATATATTTTATCTTCAAGTATTCTATATCCGGTTGAAGCTTCTATTTCTGATAGATAATACTCTCCAAATGGAAGGTCATTTAATATAATTTGTCCATTTTGATCTGTATATCCTTTATATATAATGTTTCCTTCTTTTGTACGTATTTCTATTAGAGTATTTGGTATTGGTATGTTACTTACCCTTTCTATTTTATTTATTGTAAGGGATCCTTTGTATAAAGAATTTTTTATTTCAATAGTTCTTTCTACTATCTCTGTTTTTTCATCATGATATTTTAGTTCTACGTCATATACAATATCTTCAAGTATATGGTTTTCTATCGTCTTTATTTCTTTTAAATAATATTTTCCAAGTGGTAAATCTTTTATTTCCACCTTTCCTTCAATATCCGTAGTAATTTCTTTGACTAAACTATCCTTTGGATATATCAATACTTTATTTTCATAGATATCTTCTTTAGCATATAAATGGAGTGTTACTTTCTCTAGTGCTATTTCTTTATAGCTATATTTATTGTCTTTTATTACTATTTCTTCACCATACTTTGTTATATTTATTTGTCCTTTAACTTTCTTGTTATAAAATGGTATTTCTAGGTATGTTTCGTTATTTTCTTCAATAAAGGAAGAAGATTCTCCAATTGTAAAATGAATCTTTTCAGGGTTATATATGTATCCATCCATTTTCTCTTCTAGTTCTTCAAGTATGTAATCTCCAGGAGATAGCGCAATTGGGGTTATAAATATACCATTTTTATCTACTTCAAATATAGTGGTTTCTTTATTTTCTGGATATGATACATTAAGAGAAAGATATTTATTATTAGTTACATCGAATATTTTAAATTTTATACTACTATCTTTTATGTTTTCTTTAGTATCTTTATCTTTTTTTATTATTCTTACTTTGGCTCTTATTTCACTATCTGATAGAAGTTTATATATTGGTCTTTCATCATATTCTGATATATTTATAGTAAAATCTTCTACTTTATAGTAATTTTTAGTACTTGTTGTTTGTTTAAATGTATATATGCCATATGGTAATGTAATACTTGCATATCCATTATCATCTGTTGTTATACTTGTTACTAATTCCTTTCTTTTGTTATATATTTCAAATGTTATGTTTTTTTCTGGTGTTAATTCTCCTGTGGTATCACTTGCTAGTACTTTAAATATTTCTACTTTTCTTTTTATTACCTCTTCATAGACATTTAGTTTAATATTTAAATTATCTTTTGTTATTTCTACTCTATATTCATTTGTGTCCAAAAGGTATCCATTTGATGCTACCCGTTCTTTAAGTACATATTTACCTAGTGGTATATTTTCTAATTTGTTTTTTGTACCTATTGTTATAGTATCTTTTAGATTTCCTTCTTCATCATATAATTCATATATAGCTCCTTTTAGTGAAGCATCACCTTGAGGCGTTTCACTATTATTATCAATATCAAGTTTTGTAACTTCTAGAGTACCTCCTGTTAATTTGACTTTAAACTTTATTTCTACATTATCAACAGTTCCTGTTGACATCATCTTTTGTGATTCTCCTGATGTGTATAGAAGAAAGACATTTTGTGTGTAACTAGGTTTAGATAATATTATTTCTTCTTCATCAAATCCCGGATGTATTATTAATTTATTATCAGTAATTTCTACACACTCATTTGATACTTCAAAATAATTTAGCACACCATTAGTATCCTCGATTGAAAGTGTCTCTCCAAGAGTGTATTCTATGGTATCACTAATGAATGATGGTTTTTTGTAATGTAATCCTATTAGTTTTAGTATTTCCTCCTTTTCTTTTGATACATCCACTACTTTTGATGGAACAAGACTTTGTACCCAACTTAAATTTATATTTGACATTTCATTCCATATTAATTCTTGGGCTGCCATAAAGTAGGCATCGGTATTATGTCCTGGATATTCATAACCATAATAAGTTATTAGTTTTAATCTTTCTAATTTATCTTCACTAATATTTAATGCGTCAAATGATGTTGTAGGAGTATATATACCTCCATATATCTTTTTACCCAGTTCAAGACAATAAGCTAAATTATTATTAAAACTATATTTTTCAGCATATACATATCTATTTTTACCTTGGTTTTCATCATAAAAATATGCATAAGTATCATATATTTTTTCTACTCCTAGTGATACTTCAAGTGCTGATACCTTAGGTATTAAGAACAATATTATTGCGAGTAATAGTATGATTTTTTTCAAATAAAACCTCCCTTGAAAAAATTAATTTTTTCTGTTTTTGCAATTGCACAGAAAGTATATACTACTTACATAGTCAAAGTCAACCACTTTTTTGACTTTTTTTATATCGAAAGTTTGGTTTCTTTATTTTATAATTTGTTATAGCGCAAACTTGATACACTCGTTCGATCATACGAAAGTACTAAAAAAAGAGTGTTTTAATTCTTTATAATTAAAATCTTTCAAATGGTTCAATTTTAATTAACACTTTGTTTACACTCTTTTGATATTTTTTAATTATTTTTGTAACTTATTTTTGTTTATTTTTGTCAAATTATTTGTTTATAATTATTAGTTCGTAGTCTTTACTGCCTATTCCTAGTTTTTGTGAAACATCTATTGTATGCACACCTTTTCTTGATTCTATTCTGTCAATTAGATGATCTTTACCTGGATCGTTTGAATTGTATATTAAGTCTATGCATGCTTTATCTAATGCTACTGGGTCAAGTGATGATAATATTCCTATATCTTTCATGCATGGTTCCTTTGCTGTTGCACAGCAATCACAGTCAACGGATATATTACACATTATGTTGATATAGGCAATATCTCCCTTGAAGTAATTTGTAATTGATGAAGCTGCTTCTGCCATTGCTTCTAGAAATTCTTCTTGTTTTACATTAAACATATCTTCATAACTTCCATTTTCTTTTCCTGTACAATGAATGAATCTTTTTCCTTTTGAAGAAGAAACTCCTATTGAAAGTTGTTTTAATGCTCCTCCATATCCACCCATGGGATGTCCTTTAAAATGTGATATTACTAGCATCGAGTCATAATTTTGAATATTTTTTCCTACATAGTTATTTTTTATTACATTACCATTTGGAATTTCTAATACTAGATCTTCTCCTTCGGCATCCATAATGTCAACATTAAAGTATTTTGTCCAGTTATGTTCTTCCATTAATTTTTTGTGTTTTTCCGTTGTATCTCTTTGCCCTTCATATGCAGTATTACATTCTACAATTGTTCCATTTACATGGTCTATTATTTTTTTAAGAAATTCTGGTCTAAGATAGTTTTGATTTCCTTTTTCTCCAGAATGCACTTTTACTGCTACTCTACCTGGTAATTCTTTACCTAGTACTTTAAACATTTCTACTACACTGTCATCAGTTATTAATTTTGTAAAATATACTTTTGATTTAATCATACAATTAATCATCCTCTCTTATTTTATATTTTGATTATATCACATAATTTTATTCATTGTAAACTTTTTACCTTTACACTATACTATTTTATGTACCTATTATATTTGTAATGGTATGTGGAGGAAGAGCGATAGCGATGACGGGTTAGGCGAATACTTGGAGCCGCATTAATAAAAAAAGAATAAGAACGTTTAATTTTCTTATCCTTTTAGGGAACCACTGTCATTTACTAGAAGAGTACTATATAGAAATAATACATCTTGATCTTCAAATGTGATATAATTCATGAAAGTATCACTATTAATATATCTGTTATCTATTAATGTTATTTTAGAATAATATGGTATTAATAAAGGTGCTATACTACTTCCAAATGAATCTCTAAATATTACTAATTCTTTTTTTGTTGTACTATTTGGATTTGTTATTTCTATAAATGAACTTGCGCCATCTAAATATACTTCATATGGGTCAAAACTACTTAGTTTATCTTCATTATATACTTTTGTTAATTTACTATTTTCTAAATATTTTACATTAGCACCATCTATAATGTTATTTGTTAGATATGTTAGTTTTTCAGGAGAGCGAGTTACCGCTGATTCACCATAATATACTCCGTAGAAATTATCATATTCATGTTTAGTATATGTTTGGCTCTGATATTTGAAATTTATTACTTTACTTAATTCATATACTACTTTTTCTATATTTTCTTGTTTCCAGTGGGTATCTGTTTCGTAGTAGTCTTCTTTGGTTAGTATATTTTTTATATCTATATTTTTAATATTTAACTTACCTACTTCATTATAAATGTAATCATAATCTATGTGAAGTAAATTACTATCTTCTAGATAATAGTTTTTATCTGGTACTATCATCAT
>JAZTXT010000030.1:0-3557 GCA_045636525.1 Bacilli bacterium
CAATTGTAATATCTTTTCTCATACTTATATCAACTCCTTCTTTATTACGAGATAATATAAGTATATCAAAGATAGAAAAAACTGATAAATTATCAACTTTTAACATTGACATTTTTATCAGTTTTTATAATAACATTTACAAAAATTAATGTAAAACAAAAAATGATAAATTATTGTAACACAATAATCAATCATTTAATCAAAATAACAATAACCTATTTTTATTATTAAAAATACCAAAATAGAAAACACAAATTTTTTTAAATTAAAAAATTATGACTTTATAAACCTCTATAACTCCTCTTACTATAATTTTTGCTTTTTTATAAGAAATACACTTCCTTCCGGAAGTGTATTTAATATTTTTATCGAAATATTTTTTTATATATTTCAAAAAGTCAATTTCAATTGTACTAAGTTTTCTCAATTTAAACAGATAGTTTATATGGATTTGTTAGTGTTCCGTCTCCATCTAACTGTATACCTAGTTCAGCATTTAAATATAGAACTGGCGTCACATTATACGAATTGTAGGCGTAGTAGCCATCGACATGGCCATCTGAAAATACAAGTCTCACGGTACGAGAAACATTAGAATTCGGGTTCAATAACCACCCATTGCCAGATGTTCCTCCTAATGTAGTTTTTAACCAATTTACTGATGTACATGTTTGATCATTATAATATCGTAACATAGATTTACAACTATTAAAATCTGCAGCATAACCATAATCTGATGCATATGCAAGACCTATTTTTCCTTTCCATCTTGTTGGTCTTCCTTGATATGCAAAATCGATTCTTTCAAGTTCATACATGTCATCAGGAAAGAAAGCAGTCGAACTCTGTCCACTTAAATCCCATATTGTTTCTGCAATCAGGTTTCTTGTTGCATCATTTTTTAGTCCTATACTTGTAAAATTACATGATTTTGTTGCATTTGAACTTCCTGCGTAGCAAGTTCCACTTCGACCATTCCAATACAAACTTCCTTCATATCCATATATTACATCTCCATCTGATCCAGTCACTCCGTCTTCGTATCCAGGATTTAATAACATCATTAACCTTGAATCTGTCCAGTCATTACTTCCATATGGATCTAATGACGATCCTATTGAATTAGTTTTATTATCCCATGAAAACCCTCCAATATTAGCTCTTCTTATTATTTTTACCTTGTCACCAAATACTCCTATTATTCTCCATCTTTCACATGTTGATGTCGATTGATTAGTATAATCAGAACAATTAAAAAATATATAATTATTAGGATCTGCTCCATAATATCTCACATTTCCATCAATATCTGCCATTAGTTGATGTTCTATATCATAATAATACCTTATATTATTATTAGTTACTCCCGATTTTTCACCTTCTATATAATCGTTTACTATTTTATATGCTAATGATCCTTCTATTGTAGCATCTGTTGTCATTAATGCTTCTCTGATTACTGCATTTTGTCCGTCAGCATGTAATTTAAAACTAAAATTTTGATTCTGCATGGTATTTGGATTTTCTTCCATGCCATCTATCCATATATATAATACATAATCAGACAGTGAAGTTGTTATTTGTTCATCCTCTAATAATACAATGTGATTAGTATTGTTAGATTCACATGTTACTAATACATTATTTAAATATTCATCACTAAAGTTACCTTCTGTTCTTAATACACTTCCTTGATATAAACTATATTTAAAACTTGAATGTTTTAATCCTTCATCTAATGTACTTATATCTAAATATAAATTAAATGTAATATTTGAAATATTATCACTTGTTCCTACTATTATTGTTTTGGATAAGCCAGATGTATAACTTTTTACCGGTTTTAATCCAACTCCTGTCATACTAGACCCAGCATCAAAGTAAATAGTAGCAGCTCCTACTCCTGTTACTATTTTAGTAACGTCATCATCTCCAGTCCCCCATACATACCAAGCATAAGTTCCTGTTGCTCCAATAATTGCTACTACTAATGTTATAATCGAAACAATCATAAATACTTTATTTTTATTCATGTTATTACCTACTTTCTACCTTTGCAGTTATATTACCATTATAAACCGCTGCTAATACTTCCTCAGCATTATCTTCATTTACATATTCACCATTTACCCAAAAATACACTGTTATACTCTTTTCAATAGTAGTTACTGTAAAATCTTCATATATAGGTATTGTACCTACATCACTTACTCTACCAGCACTCATAGCAGTACCATCTTCTAATACCTGATAATTAAAATTTATTAAGTTATCGTTTTTTAATATGTCACTTATTTCTGTAGTATTTAAATATATAGTACCAACTCCAGAATCAACACTATTACAACTATCATCTAATTTTATTTTAATGGTAGTTTCATATCCATCAATATAACTACTACCAAGTTTAATTACTTTTATATTTCCGTCACTACCTATATCATCGCCTTTGGTATATACTATTTCAAAACAATTAGAAGTACCCTCTATTATTATATTTTCTAATCCATTAGTAGACCATGTATATATAGCATAAGTAACACTAGATATCAAAACTATAAATAAACATACACCAAGTATCATTCCAATAATTTTTGCATTATTTTTCATATATTTTCATCTCCCACAAACAAAACTAGTAAATATACCAGTCACTTCAATATTAATTTATTATTATTAAATATTAGGGTTCTATTATGTCTATGTTTATTTTTAATATTATAAATATTTAATAATTTATTCACATCAACAACATTCTCTATTCGATATGATTATAATTTTCTATATTTTTTCACTTTTTTTATTTAATCTGAATAGCTTCCGCTCTTATACTACCAGAATATGAAGAAAAAGCATCAGAATTTTCTACTAAGTTATTATCAATCCATACATATACTGTATAACTAGTAGTAGCATTAGTAGCCTTAGTAAGTTCTCCTAATTCAATTGCTATTTCACCGCTTTCAGTAACATTACCACTACCACCTGATATTACAGTATTCTCCTTTAATACTTGATAATTAAGCAATCCTTCCCTATATAAATTAGTACTTGTCTGTTCTTTAGTTTCTAAATATAATACACCTTTAGCCTTCATATCACAATTACTATCAATATTCATCTTAACAGTAGTAGATAATCCACCAGTATAATCTAAAGAAGGCATAATAGCCCCAATTATATTCTGACCCTTAGTATAAAGAACATCAAAGCACTTAGAACTAACTACTTTATTCATATTATCACTAGTCCAACTAATATATGCATAAGTTAATCCCGTAATAGCGACTACAAATAGCACTACCCCAAGAATTAATCCAATTAATTTTTGTTTATTCATTTAATATCACCATACTTTTACCTATAAAACAATTTTAACATAATATTATCATTTTAACAATAATTTTAAAAAAATTTACAACAGTTTTACAAATTATTTATAAATAAATTATTTTTTTTAAAAATTTATATTGAAACAATTATTAAAAAAATAATTAATTATTATAATTTTTCCAGTTTTATTCATACTAATTATGAGGTGCACTATGAATAATAAA
>JAZTXT010000031.1:0-12052 GCA_045636525.1 Bacilli bacterium
TTCACTTTTTATAATAACAGTATTATCATAATCTGCATATAAACCATAAATTGGTATCAAATGATACTTATCCTTATTAAATTTATAATTAATATCACTATTACCATATTTACTTTTTATAATTATTTCAACCTCACTATAATCATCAGTTTCAAACATAATTAAAGCAGTAAGAGGACTATTACCATAAGGATTTACTAAAACATTAGGATTATCAATACTATAACCATAAACATTAAAATATACCTCTTTATTTTTTTGTACCAAAAGAATATCCTTTTCAACTTTAATAGAAACATTTCCTGATACAATAAAACTTCCCAAAATAGTAAATATAATAATAAAAAAAATAAACAAAACAATTAATATATAACTTTTTTTCATTTTTATCACATTAATATTATACAACAAAATTAATATTTTTTAAATATTTACCTATAATAATAATGGAGGTAACAATGAATTTGAAAAAAATAAAAATAATAGCAATAATAGGCATCTTTCTTATATCATTTATATCACATTTTGCCTATGAATTATTTCCTAATTTAATATTTTCCTTTATATTTCCAGTCAATGAAAGTATTTGGGAACACATGAAAATAATTTTTACTTCAACATTACTATATGGAATCATAGACTACATATTACTTAATAAATACAATATAACATACAATAACTTTCCACTCCAACTGTATTTTACAGCCCTAGCGGCAATACCTATTTATTTAGTAATCTATATACCACTATACAATTTACTAGGAGAAAATATGTTTATATCGATAGCATTGTTATTAATAGTATACATAATATCACAGTGGATTTCATATAATCTCCTAAAAGAAAAAGAAATCAAAATACTAAACAAACTAGCAATACCTATTATATTAACAACATATCTGGGCTTTATTTATCTAACATATAATCCTCTACACAACTACATATTCTATGATAAAGTAAATGAAAAATATGGAATTAATGAATACAAAAAAATTGGATAATTATATCCAATTTTTATCTACCTTTCTTAACTTTATTATTTTCTTCATAAAATTTACCACCTTGAATAAACATATGATCATCAGTAGGAACACCAAGTACAAAGTTAGAAATAACATTGGCAATTTCATCTGTAGGTACGACAAACTCACCAACAGCATATTTAGAATCCATTCTAACGGGTGTAACACCCTTTAGTTTATTAACCATTAAATAATTACATACCTTAGGTATAAAATATTTAACATCACACTCTGCACCTTCAATATCAATCTCAATAGACAAAGCATGTCCAACATCTCTCACCATTAAAAGTATTTTATTTCCAAATGACATAATATTTACTCTATCACTATATATTTCAGTTGGAAAAGAATTTAATATTTCAATCGCAACATCATTTTGAACACCGACCAGATCAATATATTTACCATTATCATTTTCTCTTCTTTCAATTAATGGAATATTACCATAAGTAGTCTCATCATTAACTATCGCAGCATGCATAACATGAAGTATTTCATTAACTGTCTTAGCCTTTTTTACTAAACTAAAACCACTATTAAACATATAATATCCAACACAAGTCTCACGTACTTCATTTGCTAACACTGGATTAATTTTTGAAAAACAATTTTCATAAAAGTATCTTAATTTATTAAATTCTGAACCACATTTAAAAAGTTCTTCTTTATATACTGCAAGTAATGCTTTAACATATCTCTGATAATCCTCACTTAAAAACAAATTAGCAATAGAAGTTATATAATATTCTATGTCTTCAAAAGAATTATGTAATTTATCAGCATATTCTATAGAATAAGAAGTATTATATCCATCCATATATTTATTAGAAGCAGATTCATATAATACTCTTTTAATTTTCATATTATAATCAAAAAACTTCTTTAATTTATCTAATTTATTTTCCATAAACTACTCCACCTTAAAATAATTATAAAATAATAACATCAAAAAAGTAAATATAAAATTATAAATTTTACATATTAAAATTAAAATATGTAAAAAAAAGAAATACTATATTTTCAAGTATTTCCTTACAGCTAAATAACTTCCTATCATACCTACCACTATACCAATACCAAGTAATCCTATAGATACATAATAAACAAATGGAATTGGTACAACAAGTGTTGCAAGCGCAGAACCAAAAAGCTCTCCACCAAAGAAATCATATAATCCTGTATATCCTAAAATAACAAGTACTATTGGCAATACAGAACCAAACATACCAATAAACAATCCTTCAATAATAAATGGTACTTTAATTGATATATTAGAAGCACCTACAAGTCTCATAATTTCAATTTCTCTTTTTCTAGAATAAATAGCAAGTTTAATAGTATTAGTAATAAGAAATGCAGTAACAATAATCAATGCTAGAACCGCAATAATACATACCTTTTCTATCATATTAAATACCACTATTAATTGCTGAACAATATCTTCACCATAATTAATATTATTAATTTTATCCTTAGCAAAAGAAAGTTCTTTTACCTCTTTAACAGTATCATCTATTTTTTCAATATCTTTTACTTTAAACATATAACTATCTAATAGTGGATTAGTTTCGTCTGTCCATCCATCCACAGTAGTAGCAAATATATCATTACCTTCTTTTAACTCATTCGCAGACTCAATCTTTGACTTAAATATAATCGTAGAATCCTCTATATTTTCTACACTTTCCAATTCTTTCTTGATTTTTTCCTCATCTTCAGAAGTTGTATCACCCTTCAAAAACATTACAACTGTAACATCTTTTCTAATTGATTCAGAAAAATTTTCTACATTACTAGATAACACAAGAGATACAGCTACAACAATAAGTGTAATTGTAATACATGAAATAGAAGCAAGTGATAGAGAAAAGTTTCTAAACACACCATGAATAGCATCCCTAAAATATCTTTTTATAGTTCTAAATCCTTTCATTACTATAACTTCCCTTCTCTATATCCCTAACAAGTTTTCCATGATCAAGTACAATAACTCTCTTTTTCATCTTATCAACAATATCTCTATCATGAGTAGCCATAACAATAGTAGTACCCATAGCATTTATCTCTTCTAAAACTTTCATTATTTCCATTGAAGTATCAGGATCCAAATTACCAGTAGGCTCATCACAAATAAGTAACTTAGGCTTATTAACAATAGCTCTAGCTATCACAACTCTTTGTTGTTCTCCTCCTGATAGTTGATCAGGAAATTGTCTAATTTTATTTTTTAAACCAACAAGTTCTAAAACTTCAACTACTCTCTTATGAATCTCCTTTTTATCATACCCTAATACCTCCATAGCAAAAGCAACATTCTCATATACTGTAAGTTTAGGAAGCAACTTAAAGTCCTGAAAAACAACACCAAGTTTTCTTCTTAAAACATAAACCTTTCTATTTCTTAATTTTGCCACATTTATACCACCAATAATAATAGACCCCTTATCTGGTTTTTCTTCCCTATATAACATTTTAATCAAAGTAGATTTACCACTACCAGAAGAACCAATAACAAATACAAATTCTCCCTTTTTAATACTAAGATTAAAATCATATAAAGCAACAGTACCAGTTTTATAAGTTTTTTGAACATCACTAACTCTAATTAACTCCATATGTACCTCCATACCGTATATACATTATATCATTATTTTTTTTATTTTAAAATACCCAAGAACCATCTTACATAAATTTCCTTATTAACTATTATTTAGAAACATAATAACTATCAGTTATTAAAAAGAATGCATCTTTATCAATTTCCCTAATCATTTCTTTTAATTTTACATATTCAATAGTGGGAATAACACACATTAACATTTTTCTTTTTTTATTTGTATATCCACCCTTAGCATTAAGAGTAGTTACAGTATAATTAAGTTTATTTATAATATACTCCTTAACTTCATTAGACCTCTTAGTAACAATATAAAATGCCTTATTACTAGATATACCAATCATAACTTTATCAGTAACAAAAGAAGCAACATATAAAGCAATAAATCCATATATAAAAGCACTAAGACCAAAACTAAATAAACTAACCAACATAATTATACTATTACATATAAGACTCGCATTACCAATAGATATCTTAAAATGCTTATTTATAATATCATAAAATACACTAAGACCTCCCGGACTATATCCAGACTTCCTAACTAAGCCAGTACTAAGTCCTGATAAAACACCCGCTAAAACAGAGAGTAATAGTAAAGATGATTCATCAAAATTCACAATATTATTAATCAAAGTAGCAGCCTTAACAAATACAGGAGATACAATCGTAATTAATATATTCTTTGTTCCGTATTCTATACCAAATACAGCAAATCCTATAACCAATAATATAGCACATACAACAAAAATCATTAAAGATAAATCAATATCAATAATCTTAGTAAGTAAAATGGCAATACCAGTACTTCCAGAAGTTACAATACTATAAGGTGCATATAAAACACTGACAGCAATTCCACCAATCATTACACCCATAATATAAGTAAAAAAATTTTTATATGCATTCTTTCGTCTTAATATTTCATTAAGACTTTTCAAGTCAAATTTTATTTTTTTTTCTAATAACATAAGTAATCACCCTTATCATTACTTACCTCATAAGAATCACAAACAAGAAAATAAATATCTTTATCTATTTCCTTAAGGCCTTCTTTAACAACAATATACTGCCTAGTAGGAACAACAGCTAGTAAAAGGGTTTGATCATTATTAGAATATCCTCCTTCAGCATCAATAACCGTAGTACCCACACCAGGAACTGATATCAAAAAGTTTCTAACTAAATCATCTTTATCTTTATTAACTACTATATAAAATGCTTTGCTCTTAGATATACCAAGCAACACCTTATCAGTAAATATAGATATCAAATAAGATACTAAAACAGCATATAAAACAACATCCCATGAGAACACTATTTTTCCAATAGCAATAATACAAGCACTGACAATAAGACCGGCAGTACCCATAGAAACTTTACCATATTTACATATAATTTCAATAATAACATCTGTTCCACCTGTAGAAAAATTACTCTTATATATAAGACCTGACCCAATTCCTGCAAAAACACCACCAAGTATAGCAACAACCACAAGTTCAGTATTACCAAGATCAATATATCCTGTAAATAAGCCTGTTAAATATGTAAATATCGGATATAAAATAGCACCAACAATCTGATTCTTTGTACTCTCTATGCCAAGAACACTATATGCTATCACCATAAGTAAAATATTAACCAAAAGAATAAATAAGGATGGATTAACACCAAATTTACTAAGTACAATAGATATACCACTAACACCAAAACAAACAATATTATACCTCAAAAAGAACAAGTTAAATGAAAAAGCAAGAATAAAGCAACCAATAACTAACATTAAATATCTCTTAGGAGCATTCTTCTTTTTTACATTCTCTACAATAGTATTTACTCTTTTCTTTCTAAAATAATCAAATATACTCATACTATCCACCCACTTTTAAATTTGCTACCAACATTTCTTCTATTTCACCATCAAGTATCTTATCAACACTACTAGTTTCATAACCGCTATTATTATCTTTAACCATAGTATATGGACACATTACATAACTTCTTTTAGCACTACCCCATCCATTACTAAGTTGTTCACCTTTTATATCACTAATTTTATTATTTTGTTTTTCAAGTTCCAATAAATAAAGCTTATTTTTTAATACTTCCATTGCTTTATCTTTATTTCTAATTTGACTTCTTTCATTTTGACAAGTAACAACAATACCAGTAGGAATATGTGTAATTCTAACAGCACTATCAGTAGTATTAACCCCTTGTCCTCCAGGACCACTACTTCTATATATATCAACCCTAATATCATTATCATTAATTTCAATATCAATATTTTTGTCAATTTCAGGCATAACATCTACTGATGCAAAAGAAGTATGTCTTCTCTTGTTAGAGTCAAATGGACTAATTCTAACCAACCTATGCACTCCTTTTTCCCCCTTTAAATAACCATATACCATACTACCATTAATCTGAAACATTACTGATTTAATACCAGCTTCATCACCATCTTGCCTATCTAATTCTACTAATTTAAGTCCACTCGAGGTAGCATACCTCGTATACATTCTATAAAGCATATTAGCCCAATCACAGGACTCAGTACCTCCTGCCCCTGCATGTATCTCGATAATAGCATTAGCTTGATCATATTCACCACTTAGATAAGTTTCAAGTTCTAGTTTATCAACAACAGCATTTAAATAAGTCAGTTCATTCTCGGCTAAAAGTATTATTTCATAATCAGAAGACTCCTCTATTAACTCTAAATTTCCTTTTATGTCACCGTGAATAGACTCAACATTATGAACAATATCTTTTAACTTTTTAACTTCTAGAACCAACTTATTAGCAGTCTCACTATCATTCCAAAAAGATGTATCAAGCATTAACTCGTTTACCTCTTTTATTCTCTTTTTCTTTGTATCTAAGTCAAAGAGACCTCCTAAGATCATTTACTTTTTCGTCTAACAATTTATACTCCTTTTTAATTTCAAATAATTCCATACATTTCACCTATTATAATTATACATTAAAGGTCAAAAAAAAGAAAGATATATTACAAAAATTATTGACACAAAAATCACTTAATGTTAATATTAAAATGTAATAATAAGGAGGATAAATAATAATGAATAAAAAAAGTTATCTAATAATTGGAGGAACAATTTTGATTTTTATAATATCAATAGTTACAATATTGTTATCAAAAAATAATAAAACAACATGGGCTATAGAAATAATTAATTCCCAAAACTATGAACTCAAAATGAAAGATTGTAATGCCAGAGAAAAAAAATTAAATAAAGATGTACTATTAACAATTAATAAAAATTGGGATCATTTATCAAATAACGGGCCTTGGATGGGTAATAGTAATATCTGCTTTACAACAGTAACAATATCTTATGAAAATAATGGTATAATAAACACAAAAGAAATACTATTATTAGATGATTCATCATTAGCATTAATAGAAAATAATGCAAGTACTTACTATACAAACGCTACCGGCATAATCAATTATCTGAACACATTATTTACAGAATAATCAAAAATAAAAGAGACAACAATTTTGTCTCTTTTTTAAATACTCTTTTTATACATATCAATGACTTCTTTGAATTCTTGTAACGCTAAGTCTATAACAGATTTATCAGTTAAATCAACACCTGCTACCTTTAAAGATTCAAGAGGTGACTTGGAACTTCCACACTTTAAAAATTCAATATATTTATCCACCGCACCATCAGTACCATTCAGTATATTTTTCACAATAACAGAAGCTGCACTAAGACCGGTAGCATATTTATAAACATAAAAGTTATAGTAGAAATGTGGTATTCTCTCCCATTCATATCTAATTTCATTATCTACCACTACACTATCACCAAAATAAAATCTATTTAAATCATAATAAATATTAGATAATTTATCCGCAGTTAAAGCTTCATCATTATCAATTAAACTAGATATTTTCTTTTCAAACTCAGCAAACATAGTTTGCCTATAAATTGTAGCTCTATATAACTCCATCAAATTATTAAGTATAAATAACTTTTCCTCTTTGCTGTCACTATGTTCAAGCATATATTTACTAAGTAGAAGTTCATTAACTGTTGAAGCAACCTCAGCTACAAATATACGATATTCACTATTCTGGTAATTATTATATTTTCTAGAATAATAACTATGCATACTATGACCCATCTCATGAATTAAAGTAGACATGTCATTATATTTATCTTGATAATTAAGAAGTATATAAGGATATGTATCATAACTACCACCAGAATATCCTCCAGTTCTCTTATTCTTAGTAGGATATACATCTATCCATCTGCTATTAAGTGCCTCTTTAACCTTATTAATATATTCTTCTCCAAAAACACTAAGAACATTAACAATAATCTCTTTTGCCTCTTCATAACTATATTTTTTATCATAGTCATTAACAATAGGAACATATATATCATAAAGATGTAATTCATCTAATCCAAGTATATCTTTCTTTAAATTATAATAATTATATATATAATTGATATTACTATGTACACTATCAATCAAATTATCATAAACACTAACAGGAACTTCATCCACAAACAAACTTCTCTCTATTGCAGAATTATAATTAGAAATTCTACTCATCGTAGTAAGTTCTTTCATATTCGTAGAAAGTAGTGATGCAAAGGTATTAGTATATTTCATATATTCATTATATAAAGTTTCAAAAGCACTCTTTCTAACATTCCTATCTTTACTCTCTATATATAAAGAATAATTACTATTGGTAAGTTCTACTTTCTTTCCTTCCTCATCCTTGATCTCATCAAAAGACATATCACAGTCCTTAAATAGTTCATAAGTATCATAAGAGTTTCCCATCATTTTACCAATACTTGATAATACCTTCTCTTCCTTATCACTAAGAGTATGTTCTTTATATTTATATATATCATTAATAGACTTTTCATATTCTTTTAATCTAGGTTCTTCGTTAAAATATCTGCTAATAACTTCACTATCACACTTTAATACACTAGGAACAATATAATAACTAGCCTTTACATAATCACTATGTAAATTACCTACCTTTTCACAAAGCTCTTGACATTCATTATTCGAAGTATCCAAATCAAAAGATAAATTAGTATAAGAATATAATTTATCTATAATTCTCTCTGTCTCAAAAGATAAAAAAATAGTATTATAAAAATTATCACTACTATCCATCATATTACATTCATATTTAGAAATTCTATCTATTAATTCTTTAACTTTATTGTAATCATCATCAAGTTCTTTATTACTACTATAAATAACATCTAAATCCCATGTATACTGCTTATCAATATCTTTTCTTTCTTTCATATCTTCCCTTTCTATACATTAAATCTAAAATGACAAATATCTCCATCCTGCATTACATATTCTTTACCTTCAATTCTAGTTCTTCCATTTTCACGAACTTTAAGTTCACTTCCAGCAGCTACTAAATCATCATAAGACATAACTTCCGCCTTAATAAAGCCTCTTTCAAAATCAGAATGAATTATTCCAGCACATTCTGGTGCTTTCATACCCTTTCTAAATGTCCATGCTTTAACTTCATCAGAGCCTACAGTAAAGAAAGTAGCAAGTCCAAGCAACTTATATGTCTTATGAATAAGACCATCAAGTCCACTTTCTTTAATACCTAAATCATTTAAAAATATTTCTTTTTCATCATCAGTAAGTTCAGATAATTCACTCTCAAGTTTAGCACAAAGAGTAACTGTCTCACTACCCTCATTATTAGCATACTCACATACCATCTTAGTATACTCATTACCATTATTAACATCTTCTTCATTAACATTAAGAGCATATATAATAGGTTTTAAAGTAATCAAATTAAATGAACTAATAATCTTCTTTTCATCTTCATCCAATCCCAATTTTCGTACAGGAATGTTTTGCTCTAACGCTTCTTTAATTCTATTAAGTAATTCAATTTCTTTTAAATCATTCTTATCCTTAGTAGTCATTGCCTTCTTACCAATTTTATTAATTCTAGTCATAACTATTTCTAAATCAGATAGTACTAATTCCACATTAATAACTTCAATATCCCTTATAGGATCAACATTACCATCAACATGTATAATATTCTCATCTTCAAAACATCTTACAACTTCCACAACAGCATCAACTTGTCTTATATGAGACAAAAACTTGTTTCCTAGACCTTCACCATTACTAGCACCTTTAACAAGTCCTGCTATATCTGTAAATTCATAAGTAGTAGGAATTGTTCTATCAGGAACATACATATTCTCTAATACTTCTACTCTTTTATCTGGCACAGTAACCACCCCAACATTAGGATCTATCGTAGCAAATGGATAATTAGCAGCCAAAATATTCTTCTTTGTAATTGCATTAAATAGTGTTGACTTCCCAACATTAGGAAGTCCTACAATACCCGCAGTTAAACTCATTTATATCACTTCTTTCTCTATTATTATATCATTAAAACTTACATTTTCAAATACAATATATTAAAAAAAGACATATTCAAGCGAATACATCTTCTATAACATAACACCTGTTCCAAATCCAATTGGAATACCAATAATATAAAATGCTAATATAATTACAATCCATAATATAGTAAATGCAATAGTATAAGGTATCATTAAACTCATCGCATCTGTAATAGAAATAACATCATTCTTTCTCTTATTATAAATATGTAAAAAACCAATAAGTATTACAAAATATGTAAATATCGGAGTAAGCCCCTTCATACTAGCATCAGCAGCTCTAAATACAGCCTCCGCAAATTCAGGAGTCATTGAACTTTGCATAAACATCGGAACAACAACAGGAGAAAGCATAGCCCATTTAGTTGAAGCGGCGGGAACAAAAAATGTTGAAACCACAACTACTAAGAAAGTAATAATTACCAACACAAGCCCAGATAATTGCATACCATTAAGTAGTTCAGAAAACGATGCTACAATAAATAAACCTATATTAGTCTCTTTAAATATCAAACAAAACTGAGCAGCAAAGAATATAAGTACTAATAATGATGCAACATCTTTCAAATAATAACTCATACCATCAACAATATCTCTATTATCATCAATTGTCTTAACTCTAATACCATATATAATCGAACTAAACATTAACATAAACGAGAATATAGTAACAGCACCTTGATAGAAGTAGCTCCCCTCTCCAAATAACATATCAACATAAGAATTTTGACTAAGATCAAGTAATAATCCCGAAAACGGTAATCCTTTTATTAAACAATATATAAGAATCAAAGAAACAATAGAAGTAGCAAAAAGCGCTATTACTACACCTTTTCTCTCTTTCTTACTAACAACTTCTTCTTGAGAAGGTTCTTCTTCATCAAAATAATACTTACCTAGTTTAGGAATAATAAATCTTTCAGTAATAAACATTCCAACATAAGCAAATAAAAGAGTACTTACTATAGTAAATATAATATTACCATATAAATCAACATTATAAGATGAATCAAGTATCGCCGTAGCCTTACTAGTATATTCATATAAAAGACTATCTAATCTATTAATAATAAAGTTAGCTCCGTACCCAAAAGTAATACCCGAAAAAGCAGCACATATACCAGCAGATGGATGTCTACCTAAATTCATAAAAAGTATCGCCGCTAATGGTATAAGTATTACATAGCCTACCTCAGATACACTAGACAACAAAATACCAAGTAAAACAACAATAAATGTAAGAATCTTTCTAGATACTTTTTCCCCTATCATTTTGAATAAAGAATTTAAAAATCCAGACTTATAAGCAACACCTACACCTAGAAGTCCTACTATTAAATTACCCAAAGGTGCAAATTCAAGAAAATTACTCATCATATTACTAATTAAATATTGTAGACCCGTTCTATTAAACAAGTTATTAATAGTTACAACCTGATTAGTCAAATCACCAGTAGTTTCATTAACAACATAATAATTAGCTTCCAAGTTAAATATACTACCAACACAACTAATTATCATAATAGCAATAGTAAGTATTAAAAATATCAAAGCTGGATGTAATCTAATTTTCTTTTTTTTCATTTTCTATCACCTTTTTAATTTTCTTATTTAATTCAATTCTAGGAATCATTATAACATGACCACACTTTAAACACTTAATTTTTATATCTGCACCCAGCCTAACAATTTCAAATTCACTAGAGCCACAAGGATGCACCTTTTTCATAACAACAACATCATTAAGTTTATATTGCATCATATCACTTCCATATTAACATTATAGCATCATTTTTAATTTTAGTAAACGAGTTTTTCTTGTATTGTAAAAGGAAAAAATATTTGATATAATAATTTAATAGAAGGGATGATGAAGTTGGGTAATATTGAAGTAAAAGAAAAGAAACCAAAAAATAGAAATAAAAGAA
>JAZTXT010000032.1:0-14142 GCA_045636525.1 Bacilli bacterium
ATCGTAGTAATTTAAAGATATATGTTTATAAAATATTTTACATATAAATTTGTAAAATTATCTTCCTTTTTGTTTGAATATTGAGAATCTTTGATATAATATTTTTATGATAGGAAGTGCTTTAATGGAAAGACAAGAGAAAATTAATATTATTAAACAACATATTTCCAATATTATTAAAGAGGAACAAAAATATTATCAGAAAATTCCTGAATTCTTTATTTATGATATAAAAGATTTTTTTGAAGATTCTACTCTTAGACGTTTAAATGATAGATATAAGTTAATTCGTAATAATAACTTTATAAAAAAAATATTAAGTTATAGTGGATATATAGAAATACCCAAATATATTTTATATTCTACTTCTAACGCTTATACAGGCAATAAAAAAATAACAATACTTTTGAAAGAAAAAGATTTAAAACAGGATTTTAATGAACAATTATATTTTAGAATAGTTTCTGTCTTTCACGAATTTAGGCATATTGGTCAAGATGAAAAATTTAATATTACCAATATTAAAGAATCTATCACATCATTTGAAGATTTTAGATATCTGTTAGAAAATTTTTGTTTGCGATATTTGCCTCCTAGTTATACTTTTGCACATGACGATTTTTATTTTGAAATTGATGCTAATTTATATGCTATAGAAAAAGCAGATGAATACTGTAGAAAGAATAATGTTTATGCAGATAAAATTCAGCGAAAATATAAACAAAAACAATACTCTAAAATGTTGACATATGATTTTGATTATTTTATTGATATTCATAGATTTATCGCTTTAAATCCTATTATATTTAATCAAATTTCTAAAAATCCTACATATAGTTTGTTCTTTAAAAAAAATGGCACGTTTAATAAATTATCTGATATTACTAGAAATCCTTTATTTTATTCACTCGATGATAAATTGAAAATGGAAATTTTTACTAGTAGATCTTTTCTTTCCTCGATTAATTATAATTTAAATGATATTGAAAGTAACTATCTTATTGAAATGATTGATAATAAAATTAGTGACTTAGTAAATAATTATAATAAAAATAGGGATTATTATGTTGAAAAGGTCTTTAGTAATAATATTTTTATTAAGAATTCATTTATTTTATTATCTAAAATGGATTGGTTATTAACCCTTAAAAATCAGCATACAAAAACAGAAGATAATAAAGATTTATTTAATATAGAATTTGAGCAGCAAATACAAACTATTCGAAATGCTTGTGATTTAAATAATACCAATAATTTAATATATAGTGAAAAACAAGATATGAATAGACAACTTAATACTATTATATCTAAACTTAATAATTATTTTAATAATAATAGATTACAGGATACACAAAAACTATTAACTGTTGTTAAAACACTTAAAGAGGCTATGAAGGCTAAGATTGATATTGGAACTATGCCTATAGATGCACATTATGAACAAATAAGTAATGATTATGAAAATAAAAAAATAAAGTAAAATATATAACTTTCGATTATCTGATAGTCATATATCTGTATATACTTGTTATGATATATGGATGAATAACCATAGTTATGATGATTTAGTCGTTAGAAGCATTAATATTAATAAAAAGAACTTACTTAATAAATTTTAAGTAAATTCTTTTATTTTATCCCATTACTTGACCACCATTATTGTGGATAACTTGACCTGTTACATAACTGGAATCATCTGAAGCTAAGAATACAAATGTAGGTGCTAGTTCATACGGCATTGCTCCTCTTGCCATTGCGGCATCTGCTCCTAGTGAAGGTATTTTTTCTTTGACCCAGCAAGCAGGCTGAAGTGGTGTCCAGAAAAATCCTGGTGCTATAGCGTTTACTCTTATATTTTTTAGTGCTAAGTTTCTTGCTAGGGATCTTGTAAATCCTACTATTGCGCCTTTTGTTGTAACATAATCTATTAATTGTGGTTCTCCAAAGAAGGTTGTTACTGAACTTAAATTTATTATTGATGATCCTGATTTTAGATGAGGAAGTACTTCTCTTGTTAGATAGAACATTCCATATATATTAACTTTCATTGTTCTATCAAATTGTTCGTCTGATATACAGTCTAGATAATCTTGTTGATATTGTACTCCAGCATTATTTACTAATATATCTATTTTACCAAATGTACTTAATGTTTTATCCACTATTTGTTTAGAGAAGGATTTGTCTGCTATATCTCCTGATAGAAGAAGACATTCTCCTCCTAGACACTCTATATAATTTTTTGTTTCCATAGCATCTTTATGTTCATTGTAATATGGTATTACTACTTTAGCTCCTTCTTTTACAAAGGCAATAGCTGCCGCTCTTCCTAGACCACTATCTGCTCCTGTTATGATGGCTACTTTACCTTTTAGTTTACCACTACCTTTGTAGTTAGGATTATCAAATATTGGTCTTGGAGTCATTAAATACTCCATACCTGGCTGCTCTTGTTGCTCTTGCTCTGGAGCCATTATTTGATATGTTTTACTTTGGACACCAATCTTATCATAATAGTTATAACACTCTCTTCCATAACTATAATCGCAATTCATTTTATTATCACTCCTTATATAATATATGTTTTTATCTATAAAGAGGTACAAAAAGAAAAGAACTTATTTAATTATGTATAAATATGTTCTTGATAAAGTAAATTTTGTTAATAATCGAAATGTGATCTTCAAATAACATTATTAACTATTTTGTTATTTTGTCCATTATTAGATTAGCTTCGGACATATTTTCTTGATCTGATGCTATTATAATCAATGTACTTCCTTCTACATTTAAATAAAGAATTTCACTAGATTTCTGATTAAAGTAGCCTGTTAGACTTTCTTTCTTGTCCTCTGCTGCACTATTTGTTTTATATTCAAACAAACAAGCATACAAATCACCTGATAATCCTACCCATCGTAGTAAATTTCCCTCATTAAATGTTTTGTCATATATTTCATTTTCTGTATATCCTAAATCAAGTAGAATTTGTTTGTAATTATCAGCATTTAGACTATTATTTGTTTTACATGCGGATAATATAAATATTAAGTAACAACTAATCAAACATAAAATAATTTTTTTCATATAATCTCCTTATGTAACTTATTATATCATATTTTAGAAATTTTGGGATAATAATTTAATAAAAATGATATTTCTTATAATTTTTAGATATAATTTTATTTTGAGTTACTTGAAAAATATGCAGTTTTATTATATACTTGTATTAGTTTTAGGAAGTGGTGGTTCTTTTATGAAGAGTAGTAGAGTTATGAAAATATTTGAACAATATGTTAGAAAGTATGATATGAATAATATTAATATTAAATCTAAATATTTTCATTCATTAAAGGTTATGGAAATAGTGAGAGATTTGGCTGGTGGATTAGGTATTTTTAATGAAGAAGAACTAGCAGTATGTGAACTTATTGGATTATTTCATGAGATAGGTAATTTTTCAAAGACTCCTAACTACCATATAGATGAAGATGCAGAAGACTGCTATGAAAGGACTATTGATATATTATTTAATAAGAAGTTAATTAGAGAGATTAGTAAGGAGACTAAGTATGATAACATTATTAAGATGGCTATTTATGCTTATGATAAAGAGGGATTTCCTGGTGATATGGATGAGAAGACTAAACATATTTGTGCTATTATAAAGGATGCACATAATTTAGATTCATTTAGATTATTTGTTAATTATCCTTATGTTGATACTAGAATTACAAATTATCCAAATAATTTAGTCTATGAGAAATTTACTAGTTTTAAAACTATTAGTTCTAAGATGAGTGAAAATTCTGCGGATAGTGTACTCGTCGTACTTTCTAATATGTATTCATTTAATTATAGATATTCTTACTATATGTTAAAACAGAATAATTATATTGATAAGGTATTTGATAGTTTAACTTTTGATAATAAAGAGATATTAGAGTTTTTTAAACAACTTATGGTTGTTCTTAAGAATTATATTGATAAAAGGATAGGTGCTTAATATGCTTGATAAAAAATACGATCATTTAATGGTTGAAAAAGATAAATATGAAAATTGGAAAAATAAGGGGTATTTTACTTCTGATGATATGAGTAAAGAGCCTTTTTGTATTGTTATTCCTCCTCCTAATGTTACGGGTAAATTACATTTAGGACATGCCTGGAATACTTCAATACAAGATATGATTATTAGATATAAAAAGATGTGTGGTTTTGATGCTATATGGGTTCCAGGAATGGACCATGCTGGTATTGCTACGCAAGCTAAGATTGATAAGAAGTTAAAGAGCGAAGGAATTGACCCTAGAAGCATGGATAGAGAAGAATGGCTTAAAGTTGCTTGGAGTTGGAAAGAAGAATATGCAGAAAATATTCACCAGCAGTGGTCTAAGCTTGGCCTTGCCCTTGATTATTCTAAGGAAAGATTTACTTTAGATGAAGGTTTATCTAATGCTGTAAAAAAAGTATTTGTTGATTTATATAATAAAGGTTTAATATACAGAGGAGAGAGAATTATTAACTGGGATCCTCAAGCTAGAACTGCTTTATCTACTGAGGAGGTTATTTATAAAGATACTCCTGGTGCCTTCTATCACATTAAGTATATGGTCGAAGGAAGTGACTCTGAGTACTTAGAGGTTGCAACAACTAGACCAGAGACTTTATTTGGTGATACAGCGGTTGCCGTTAATCCAGAAGACGAAAGATATAAAAAGTATATTGGTAAGAATGTTATTCTTCCGGTTCTTAATAAGAAAATACCAGTAGTAGCTGATGAACATGCTGATATGGAATTTGGTACTGGTGTTGTTAAGATTACACCCGCTCATGATCCTAATGATTTTGAAGTAGGTAATAGACATAATTTAGAGAGAATTATTGTTATTAATCCAGATGGTACAATGAATAACAATACAGGAAAATATAATGGTCTTGATAGATTTGAATGTAGAGAAAAATTAGTTAAAGACTTAGAAGAAGCTGGACTACTTATTGAAATTGAAGAAATCAGTCATAATGTTGGATATTCAGAGAGAACTGATGTTATGATAGAGCCTTATTTATCTAAACAGTGGTTTGTTAAGATGAGACCTCTTGCTGATAGAGTTTTAGATAATCAAAAAGATAAAGATACTAAGGTTAACTTTGTACCTACTAGATATGAAAAGATTATGAATCACTGGATGGAAATTACTTATGACTGGTGTATATCTAGACAGTTATGGTGGGGACACAGAATTCCTGCTTGGTATAAAGGTGAGGAAGTATATGTTGGAGTAAATGCACCGGAAGGAGAAGGTTGGGTACAAGATCCTGATGTTCTTGATACTTGGTTCTCTTCTGCTTTATGGCCATTTAGTACATTAGGATGGCCTGAAGACACAGAACTTCTTAGAAGATATTATCCTAACAATGTTTTAGTCACTGGATATGATATTATTCCTTTTTGGGTTAATAGAATGACATTCCAAGGATTAGAATTCTTGGATAAGAGACCATTTAAAGACTGTCTAATACATGGTTTAATTAGAGATAAACAAGGCAGAAAGATGAGTAAGAGCTTAGGCAATGGAATTGATCCAATGGATGTAATTGATATGTATGGAGCTGACTCACTTAGATTTTTCTTAACTACTAATACTGCCGCTGGAATGGATTTAAGATACGACGAAGATAAAGTTAAATCTACTTGGAACTTTATTAATAAAGTATGGAATGCATCTAGATTCGTTCTTATGAAACTTGAAGACTTTAAAGAAGAAGATTATAATTTAGACAACCTAAAAGAAGAAGATAAATGGATTTTAACTAAACTTAATGAAACTATTAAAACTGTTAGAAAGAGTATGGATAAATATGAATTTAATATAGCAGGTTCTACTTTATATGAATTTATATGGACTGACTTCTGTGACAAGTATATTGAGTTATCTAAATTCTATAATGATAATACTACTAAGAGTGTTCTTATTACAGTTATTACTGATATAGTAAAGATGCTTCATCCATTTATGCCTTATGTTACTGAAGAAATATTTAGTAAATTACCAATTAGGGAAGCTGAATCAATAATGATTAGTAAGTACCCTGAATATAATAAAAAAGAAGTATTTACTACTAATATTGATAATGTGTTAGAATTTATTACTATGTTTAGAAACAAAAAAGCTGAACTTGGTAATATTGGTGAGTATAGTGTTATAGTAAATATAGAAGATGTGACTACTAGAAACATTATTATTAATATGCTTAAACTTAGTGATAAGATAGTTAATGAAGGCTCTGGAATAGAAGTTAAACTAAGTGACATGGAAATTGTTATTGTTTATGATAATAGTAAAAACTTAGAAGAAGAAAAAGAAAGGCTTCTTAAAGAAAAAGAGAACTTACAACAATCTATTGCTAGAAGAGAAAAACTTTTATCTAATGAGGGATATGTTAACAAAGCTCCTAAAGAGATTGTCGATAAGGAAAGAGAAAATTTAGAAAAAGAAAAGAATTTGCTTAATGATATATTAGTTAAGTTAAATTAGGAAAGAGTGATGTAAATGGTCAAATATTGTCAAAATTGTGGTACACAAATAAATGAAATTCAAGATATATGTTTAAAGTGTGGTTATAGAATAAATAAAAGTGGTTATATTAATAATAATACAGAAGCTAAATCAAAGATAGCTGCTGGTATACTTGCTTTATTCTTTGGGAATCTTGGTGTTCATAACTTTTACTTAGGTTATACCGGAAAAGCTGTTACTCAATTACTACTTACTATATTAGGCATTCCTTTATTATTTGTTTTAATTGGTTTTCCGATGATTGCTGGTGCTGGTATTTGGGCTTTTATAGAAGCAATTATGATATTTACTGGTGGTATTAATAAAGATGGTAATGGGAATTTATTAAGAGACTAAATGTATAATAATGTAAAAACATCTCATAATATTTATGAGGTGTTTTATTTATGAATGAATGTTTGAATATTGCTGGTAGAACTATTGTTATGGCAGTTATTATATTTTTTCTTACTAAACTACTTGGAAAGAAACAGATATCACAACTTAGTTTTTTTGATTATATTGTAGGTATTACTATTGGTTCTACTGTTGCAGATATTTCTCTTGATATCCAAAAGAACTTTATGGGTGGAATAATTAGTTTAGTAATATTTGTTATGATTGCTTATTTTATATCTATGATAACTATGAAGAGTATCAAAGCAAGAAGATTTCTTACTGGTGTACCAACAGTCCTTGTGGAAAAAGGTAAGATTATTGAATCAGGACTAAAAAAATCTAAGTTAGATGTTAACGAACTTTTAGCAGAAGCTAGAATAGAAGGATACTTTGACTTAGAAGAGATTGATTATGCTTTTATGGAAATTAATGGTGCTATTAGTTTTCTTCCAAGAGAGAAAGAGAAGCCTGTTACTAAGAAAGATATGAAGATAAAATGTGATAAGAGTGGTCTTACTGTTAATGGGATTATTGATGGTGTTTATATGGAAAACAACGTGAAGGCTATTAATAAAAATAAAGAATGGTTAGATCATGAACTTAAAGTGCAAGGATATGAAGATTATGATAATATATTACTTGCTACAATAGATACTAATTATAGAGTTACTATATATAGAAAAGGTATTAAACCAGATAAAAATACTGTTTTAGAATAGTATTTTTTTATTATATATTAAACATATAAAATACAAGAAGGGATGTTATGGCAATTAGAACTAGAGTGTTAGAGAGTGGTTTATGTGAGATTACTGAAAATTATATAGATGATCATGGTGGTATTGACTTAGTAAGAGAAGGGTATAGACTTGATAATATAACAGCTAATTCTGATGGTACGGTTAATGTATATTATAGAGTTAGAACTATTAACCATAGATGGCTACCTGAAGTAAAGAATTTAGATGATTATGCTGGTGGATTTAGAATAAATGTTATCAAATTACAGATAGAGAGTATTTTTTACTTTCTATTTTAGATGTATTATATACTTATATATAAATTAATTTTATCTTCATAAGTTAATTTACTCATATAAAAACCTCGTTTACTGCGTCCAAGAAACGAGGTTCATATCATATTTATGTCTCTACTTTTATTTTTAGTTTCCATAATATTTTAAATATTGTCTTTTTGTTATTTTGTTTTGTTATAATAAATTAAATAAATAATTGAATCTATCACTAATAGTGCACCAAAAATTTTCCATATAAGTCCGCCTAGTAGTATTTCCATAATTCCCATTACAATTCCGATGATTCCTGCCGCCATCGATCCTTTTTTTGCTAGATTTACACTAAAAAACATAAATACTACATATATTATTGATATGATATATCCTACTAGTGTGTAATCTGTTAAATCATATTTTATTAAATTTAATAAATATAATATTTTGAAAAAGATTTGCCCTGCTAATCCTATAATTCCTGCCCATAACATTATATTTAATATATTTATAATACCTTTTTTTCTTTTTTCAAACCTGTTATTTTCCATTAATGTCACCTCCTTTTGTCCTTTCAAATTATTTATAAATTATATATATTTTATTATCTTTAATAATTTGTTAATTCTATTTTAAATTTACATAAAATACATCTGAATCCGTACTTTTAATTTGTCCTTGTTCAATTGCTTTTTCGTCAAATTCTGTAAATGATGTTATTTCTAAAAAAGTTGCTTCATCATTTTTGTCTATACAATATATATAACCTCTTTCTGTTGTTTCACCCATAATTTCACTAGGTAATAAATCTGTAATATTATCGTAAAATGGTGCACCAAAAAGTCCATCATAGCAAATACCATCTGATATTTCTTTTTTATTTTTATCTAAAATATTTAAAGAATTTAGTACTAACACTTGACTTTCTTTTTCTTCGTTATTAGTAATAGTTACTCCTATTTTAATAAATGTTTCTTCTTCATCTAGTAATGAGTCTCTAATTTTTACTTGTCTTTTAACAGAATCAACGCTAAAAGTAATATCACTAAATGTATTTTTTATTTCTAGCATTTCTCCTACATTCACTGTATCTCCACTTTTGTTTCCACTACTTATTTTATCAGAATTTACTCTATTAAATATTAAAAATCCTACAATTATTACGGCTATGACTGCTACTACAATACCAATAATTTTATTTTTGTTTGTTTTTTGGGAAGGATTATTTTGAATGTTAGATTGTTGGTTATATGTTTCATATTGTGTTGTATTATTGTTTTCACTATAATTATTATTTAATTCTGTATTAACATTGTTATTTTGATTACTATAATTAAAAGACTGTTGACTACTATTTTGATTTTGATATTTTACATTATTATTCATTGTATTGTTATAATTATTATTTTGTTGTTGAAAACCATTATTTAATTCATTATTCATACTTTCACCTACCTTTCTAAAATTATTTTAGCACAATTTGTTCTAAATGTAAATAGAACAATATGTTCTGACATACAATACAATTAGGTGATGACATGAATGATAATTATTTAAGGAGAATTAAAAGTCTTAGGGAAGAAAAAAATTTAAATCAATTAGAAGTTGCTAAATTTTTAAATATATCACAAAGAACCTATTCTTATTATGAAAATGGTAGAGATATTCCTATTGCATTACTCATAAAGTTAGCTGATTTTTATAATGTGAGTATTGATTACTTACTAAACAGAACTAATGTTAGGAAAATTAATAAATAACGTAACTTGATAATACATACATGATTATATTTGTAATGGTGTGTGGAGAATCTACTCAATAGATTCGAGTTAGGCGTTAGCCACATTAATAAAATATAAATATTCTCTAGAAATAGAGAATATTTATTATTATACAATTGTTTGCTTTTTTATATTTTGATATTTACTAATTATTTTATATATGATATACTTTTATATGTAATATGGAGGTATAAATTATGTTAGATTATATTATTATAGGACTACTTATTATAGTTATAATACTTGTGATTATTGCTATTAGTAAGAACGTGAATGAAAGTAAAATTACTGAGAGACTAGGGAACCTTGAGACTAATACTGTTAAGGAATTATCTAGTTTTCAGATTGATATTATGAAGACTATGAGTAATAATTTTAATAATCTTAATGAGAGAATGGAAAGGAAGTTAGACCAAATCAATAATAAAGTTAATGAAAGACTTGATGATAATTTTGCTAAGACTAATAAAACTTTTACTAATATATTAGAGAGATTGTCTAGAATAGATGAAGCACAAAAGAAAATTGATACTTTAAGTACTGATATTGTGTCACTACAAAGCATTCTTACTGATAAGAAGAGTAGAGGTATATTTGGAGAAATTAATTTAAAACATATATTAGTTAGTATATTTGGAGAAAAGAATGATAATGTATATAGACTACAATATACTTTCCCTAATGGTACAATTGCAGACTCAGTTATATTTGCTCCAGAACCTTTAGGTACTGTTGCTATTGACTCTAAATTTCCTTTAGAACACTATCAAAGAATGGTAGATAAGAATTTACCTCAGGTAGATAGAAATATTGCTGAAAAAGAATTTAAAGTTGATGTTAAAAAGCATATTGATGCTATTAGTAGTAAATATATTATTCCTGGTATTACCTCTGATCAGGCTATTATGTTCTTGCCAGCGGAAGCTTTATTTGCAGAGATTAATGCTTATCATAGTGATTTAGTAGAATATGCTCATAAAAAGAGAGTATGGATTTGTTCTCCGACAACACTCATTTCTACATTTACTATTATTGAAGTATTACTTAAAAACATGGAAAGAGATAAGTATGCTAGTATTATTCATGATGAACTTAATAAATTAGGAGTAGAATTTAGTAGATATAAAGACAGATGGGATAAGTTATCTAGAAGTATTGAAACTGTTAATAAAGATATAGAGAGTATACATGTTACTACTGATAAGATAAGTAAGAGATTTGATTCTATTAGTAGAGTTGAAATTAAAGATAGAGATATGATTGAATAGTTAAAAACTCTTAATAATATTTTCTTATTTGAATAAATTTAAATGAGGGATATTATGGTAAGAGTTTTTTTCTTTTTATTAGGATTTGGTTTTACCGTGATTGGATTTAGTTTTATTATTTTATACTTAAATTTAACTACTATGGGGTATAATTTTGTTAATTATGTTAATTTTATAAGCAGAAGGATAGAGTGTTATTATAGTGTTATTGGTGTTATTATTATGATTTTGTCACTTACTATAAAAGGAGATAGATAAGATGAATTTTATTTATGACATTGTGATTAATTTTAATAAGGACTATTATGATTTTTTTGAATGGAATAAGAAGGATAATATTGTTAATATAAAAAAGATACCACTATTTATTGTTAATAATGATATTTTTAATAGTATGAAGTATGACTCTGTTAGTGTAAACACTAGTTTTATAGATAGTATTAAAGATAAAACTTATACTTATAATAGACAAAAAATAGGTAACGCTTGTCTTTTAAGCAATGGTAAGCAAGTAATTGGAGTGCTTTTTAATGATAAAGGTGATTTAATTAAGAGAAGCAGTTTGCTACTAGATGAAGAGGAAGAAGTTCTTGATGAAATATATAGTAACGAGGTTACTGATATTGATATTGTAAAGATTAAAAAAGGTAGAAGTAGTGACAGTGTAAATAGAGTCCAGAAAGAAAAAAAGGATTTTTTAATTAGATATATTAATAAAGAAAAAAATAATGTTAACTTAAAATATTTATATTATGATTATTTTGAAAAAGATGAAGAAGATTCTAATATAATTAAAGAAAGCTTGATTGATGAAATTAAAAATAATTGGAATAAGAAATTTGATACTTTTTATGAAACTGTAAAAATATTTAATAAAATTAAAAATTAATAGAACATAGATTTATATTTTGTTTTTTATTAGCAGAAAGTGTTGATATATTGTTATTTTGTTTTGGTTTGTCCACAGATATTGTTGATATTAAATTTTATAACTAGCATAATTTATTAAAACTAAATAGATGTAATAATATTTTTTAATTAGGTAATATATATATAAAAAGAAACATTTAATTTAATAAATGCTTCTTTATTTTTATTTGAATTGTTTCATATATGTATTATATTTACCTTCAAGAACTGTATCATGGAATTTGAATCCTGCTTCTGTTCTCATTTCATCTAGTGATGTATAAAGAAGGTTTTTATCTTCTGCTGCTATTTTATTTGCTAGCGCTTCTGTTACTTCGTCTTTAACATCTTCTAGTGACGGTTTTTCTTTTTGATCTATTCTATATACTACATGATATCCATATGAAGTTTTTACAGGTGTTTTACTATAACTTTCGTTAGATAGTTTTTCCATCTCTTCCATATATGCAGATTCTAAACTTGCATTATATGATTTATATCCTAATTCTTCATATGTTATTTTATCTTTGTATTCTTCTTTTACTTCATCAAATGTTTTTCCTTCATTTAATTTAGATATAATTTCCTTAGCTAAGTTTTCAGCTTTTGTTTTTTCTTCATCAGTAGCGGAACTACTTACTTTTACTAACATATGTTTAGTATTGATATCACCATATACTTCATCATTATAATATTTTTCTATTTCAGATTCTTCTACTAGCGACTTAGTATAGTCTTCAAAATATGAATTTCTTCTATATTGAAGTGTTAAGTATTCTAAGAATGCAGCTTCACTACCAAATCCATTGTTGTATAAAAATTCTTCTTTTGTATATCCATAGTATGAATTATATATGTTGTAATAGTTTTCTGCTTCAGTTTGGACTTCTTCTTTCATGTCATCAGTATCTGGATATTTTTCTACAAGTATTTTGTTATCAATTTTATCTAGTAATGATGAAATTGAATAAATTTGTTTCATGTCTTCATATAATTCGTCTGCTGTTAAAGTGAATCCATTGATTTCTGCTACTGGTTGTGTTCCATCTTCTAGTGTAGCTATTCTATCTGGCCATATTAGTATTACTACGAATATTGTAGCAAGTACTCCACTAACTACTCCATATATTGCTAATCTGTATTTATCGAAAAATTCAAAAAATTTATAGATTGCATCATCACTGTTTTTCTTTTTTGTTACTACTTTTGTTTCTTTTACTTTAATTTCTTTTGGAGTAACTTCTTTTTCGACTTTTTTTGTTTTAGGTGGTTTTGTTTCTTTTACTGTCTCAACCTTTTTTACGCTTTTTTTCTTTGTTTCTTGTTTTTTGTTTGCCATTATTTATCTCCTCTCTTAATAAAGTACATTACTATAATATCAAAAATGAAATAAAAATTCAAGTTTATTTTTTAATTATAGGTAAATTACTATGTTTTTTTATATTTGATTATTATATGGTTATATAAGACGGCACCTTTTTTTAGTTTTTCCATAAAATATTGTGAATAGAAAGAAAAGGGGGAATGTATTATGGGTAACTGTGGATGCGGAAATCATTCTGCTATTGTTTTAGTTTTATTCATCCTATTAATAATCATACTAGGCGCATGGTTATAATCTGGCGAATTTAAGGAGGTGTAAAATTATGTGTGAAAATAAAAACACTGGCTGTGGATGCGGAAATGGCTTTGCAATAGTTCTTGTTTTATTTATTCTACTTGCTATAATAATTAGCTCTAATTTCTTATATTAATCTTAATAATAAAAACTATCTTCGGATGGTTTTTTCTCTGTAAAAAGAGCCTTGGTATTTGGCTCTATTTTAGTTTTTCATATACTTCTTGAATAGATAATTTTTCTTCATCTTTATATTTTGGTATTAAGTGTAAATGGTAATGTTTTACTTCTTGACCATACATATTATTTTGACTTAATGTTATTCCATCAAACCCCAATCTTTCTTTTAATAGACTAGCTATTTTCTTTGATACTTTTAAGATATGATTTAATACCTCTTCATCTATATCAAATAAGTTTTCATAGTGTTCTTTTGGTACTATTAAGGTATGACCATTATGATTTGGATTTACATCTAAAAATACTTTTACTATGTCATCTTCATATATTGTATATGATGGTATTTCTCCATTTATTATTTTACAAAATATATCCATATTTGTTACCTCCAGCATCAGTATAACAAAAAAAAGAAAAT
>JAZTXT010000033.1:0-4880 GCA_045636525.1 Bacilli bacterium
ATAGAATATGAATATAAATTAGAAATGAGTGATGTATTATGAGTATAAAAAGTAAATTACAGAATATTATAAAGAATAGCTTACCAATAGATGTGGAACTAGATAAGATAATTATAGATATTCCTAAGGATAAAGTTAATGGTGATTATTCTACTAATGTAGCATTTTTACTTACTAAGGAACTTAAATCTAGTCCTATGGTTATTGCTAATCAAATAAAAGATAATATTAGTGATGATATGATTGAAAAAGTGGAAGTTGCTAATCCTGGATTTATTAATTTTTACTTATCAAAAGAATTCTTACTTAGTAATATTAATGTTATATTAAAAGAAGGTAAGAATTACGGTAAGAGTAGTTATGGTAATAATGAAAAAATTAATATTGAATATGTTAGTGCGAATCCTACTGGTACTCTTCATATAGGACATGGTAGAGGTGCTGTTTATGGAGATGCTTTATCACATATTATGTCTTATGCTGGTTATGATGTTACTAGGGAGTATTATATTAATGATGCTGGTAATCAGATGTATAATCTTGGTGTATCTATTAAGGAAAGATATAAAGAAAGATGCGGCACTGAATTTGAGATACCTGAAAATGGATATCATGGTAAGGAAATTATAGTTTTAGCTGAATCTTTATATGATACTTATGGTGATAGTAAGTTAGAGGAAGATATAGAGTTCTTTAAGAAACAAGGACTTGAAATACTTCTTGATGGTATTAAGAAGGATTTAGATAAGTTTAGAGTTAATTTTGATGTGTTTACTAGTGAACAGTCTTTATATGATAAGGGTGCTGTTGAAAATACTTTAAGTGTTCTTCAGAAGACTGGTAAATGTTATATTAATGAAGATGCTTTATGGCTTAGAACTACTGATTTATATGATGAGAAGGATAGAGTATTAGTAAAGAGCGATGGTAATTATACTTATTTACTTCCTGATATTGCTTATCATTTAGATAAATTAAATCGTGGTTATAGTAAACTTATAGATGTACTTGGTTCTGATCATCATGGATATATTAATAGATTAAAATCTTCAATTGAAATGATGGGAAATGATCCTAGTAAGCTTGATGTTAGAATACTTCAGATGGTAAGATTACTTAGAAATGGTGAAGAAGTCAAACTTAGTAAGAGAACTGGTAAGACTATTACTCTTAATGAACTTATTGAAGAAGTTGGTGTTAATGCTTCTAGATATTTCTTTGTGTCTAAGAGTTTAGATACTCAAATGGATTTTGATTTAGATTTAGCTGTTAAGAATAGTAATGAAAATCCTATTTATTATATAGAATATGCTAATGCAAGAATATCTTCAATACTTAAAAATAAAAATGTAGATAAGGTATTATCGTTTGGTACTATTGAAAATGAAGTTGCATATACTATTTTGAATAAATTAATTGAGTTTGAAGATGTTGTTATTAGTGCTGCTTCGAAGGCATTACCTCATTTAGTTGCTAACTATTTATATGAATTAGCTACTTTGTTCCATAGTTATTATGCTGTTGAAAAAATAGTAACTGAAGACGAAGTATATACAAATGAGAGACTTGCTTTAATTAGCGCTATTAAAGTGGTTATGAATAATGCTGCGAATATGCTTGGCTTAATTTTAAGAGAAGAAATGTAGGAGGAAATAATATGCTTAGTGAAATGAGTAAAGATAATTTAGAATTGCTTTCTTATACAAAGATAGCTGAAATGTATTTAAAAGAAAATAAAAAGACTATGAATACTGCTGATCTATTTAGAGAAGTATGTAGATTATTAGAACTTAGTGATGATGAATATCAAGATAAAATTGCTGACTTTTTTGAGTCACTAACTACTTCGAAGGATTTTATATTACTTAATGATGGTAATTGGGATTTAAAAATTAATCATTCTGTTAAAATTGATATGGATGATATATATGAAGAATCTGATACTGAAGAAGTAATGGAGGATGAAGAAGATACTGAACTTAGTGAAGAAGATAACTATGAAGATGATAGTTATGATGATGATTCACTGGATGATGATATTCTAGATGATGATTATGCTGATTTATCAATAATAGATGAAGATGAACTAGATGAAGAAAACTAGTTCTTCTTTTTTTTATCCTTCATAAACTTAATTGGAGGCTACATATGAAAAAGAAGATTAGAATAGGAATACCAAGAGCATTTTTATATTATAGATATTATATTTTGTGGAAAACATTTTTTGAGGGGTTAGGGTGCACACTTATTTTAAGTCCTATTACAAATAAAGAAGTAATAGAAGATGGTAAGATGCTTTCTGTAGATGAAGCTTGTCTTCCTTCAAAGATTTATTTAGGACATATAATGTATCTTTATAATAAATGTGATTATGTATTAGTACCTAGAATATGTAATTATGGTAAGGGAAATAGGGTATGTACTAAATTTAATGGGTTATATGATATTGTACATAATTTATTTCCTGATATTAAAATATTAGATTATAATATTGATAATTTAAAGTTTAAATATGAGATCTTTGGATTTGTTAAGATGGGATTTTCTGTTAGTAAAAATATATTTAAAATTATATATTATTATATTAAGGGTAAATATAAACAAAAGAAACATAATGAGTCGTTAATTAGAAATCAGGTTAAAACTTTAAAGTCTAATAATCTTAAAGTATTAGTAGTAGCACATCCTTATGTTATTTATGATGAGTATTTAGGTGGAAGTATTATTAAGTTTTTTAAAGATAATAATGTAGATATTATTTATTCTGATAGAATGGATAAAAAGGAGTCTATATGTTATGCTAAGGAGTTTTCTAATACTTTATATTTTTTATATTCAAAAGAAATTATTGGAAGTGCTTTTTATTATAAGAATGCTATTGATGGTATAGTATTTATTTCTTCTTTTCCTTGTGGTCCGGATTCTCTTGTTAATGAACTTGCATTTAGAAAGTTAGAAGGTATTCCTTTTATTAATATAACTGTAGATGAGAGTACTGCTACTAGTGGATTAATGACTAGGTTAGAGAGTTTTATTGATATAGTAGGAGCAAGGAGAGATAATGGATAAGATAATTTCTTTCCCACATTTGGGATATTATTATATTGTATTTAATTATTTTCTATCTAATGCTTGTAAATGCAGGGTAGTAGTACCTCCTCCTAGTACTAGAAGGACTATTGAACTTGGTAGTAAGAATTCTCCTGATTTTGTATGTAGTCCATTTAAATATAATTTAGGTAATTATATTGAGGTACTAGAGAATGGAGCAAATGTACTTATTCAGGGTGGCGGAGGATGTAGATATGGTTATTATGGAGAATTAGAAGAGAAAATATTAAAAGATTTAGGGTATGAATTTGAATTTTATAATTTGATTGAAGATAATCATATTTCTTTGGTTAAGGGATATAGATTTGTTAAGAAAATGAATAGAAAGACTAATATATTTAAGTGTTTATATTATCTTATTAATACTGAAATTATGATTGTTTGTTTAGATAAGATAGAAAAATTTATTAGACTTAATATGGGATTTGAAGTTAACAAGGGTGAATTTGAAAAGTTAGAGAAAGAATACTTGGATAGTTTTAATAATAATGGTATATTTAAAAATATTAGATTATATAGAAAATATATGAAGAGATTTAGAAATATTGAAGTAAATAAAGGGGATAAATCTCTTAGAGTTATGATACTTGGGGAATTATATTCTCTTATTGATACTAATTCTTCTTATAATGTTGAGAGAAAACTTATGAATATGGGTATAGAAGTACATAGGGATACTGATCTTACTTATTTACTTATTACTAAAAGATTTAAACTTGGTAATATGATTAGAAGGGGTAAAAAATATATTAAGTATCATTTGGGAGCAGATGCTAGTGGAACTGTTGTTAAGAGTATGGAAGCTGCGAGTGATGGTTTTGATGGTATAGTACATCTTAAAAGTTTTGGGTGTACTCCTGAGATAAGTGCAATGAGTATTTTACCTAAAATATCAGAAGAGTATAATATACCTATAATATATTTTAGCTTTGATGCTGAGGATAATGAAGTTCAGGTTGATACTAGATTAGAAGCCTTCTATGACATGATTAAGAGGAAAAAGGGAAACTAAATGTTTTTCTTTTTTAATATAAATTTATAAAATGTATGTTGTATATTAAAATTTTGTGATATAATTATATTGAATAAGAAGGTGATGTAATGGGAATGTGTGTTTTCCTTTTACTTATGGCTATTTGTTTGGGATTAGTATATGTAGTACATAAGTATTTTGGTAAAGAACAATTTTATTTGCTAGGTATTATATATTCAATTGTTTCTTTTATGATGTCTTTTAAAATAGTTGAAATATTGGGTGTTAATATCAATGCTAGTATTATATTTAGTAGTGGTCTTTTACTTATACTTTATTATTTTGTTAATAGATATAATGAAAAGGAATCTAGAAAGTTTATATTTACTACTGTTATTTGTAGTTTGATATGTATGTGCTTTTTTATGATTACTGCTTTTATGATGCCTTCGATATATGATAAGATGTCCGTTTTTTATCAAAGTTTATTGTTAGATAATTTAGCAATTATTATCTTATATCCAATATCACAATGCGTTACTATGTTTTTAAGTGAATACTGTTTTAAGGAATTAAAGAAGGAAGAAAATAAAAGAAATATAAAGACAATACTTACCATTTTTGGAATATTGTTTATTGATGTAGCTATATTTATATATTTTAGTTATGCTTTTATTATTAGATATGATACTGCGATTGAGATTGCTATCGACAACTATTTGCTTAAAGTTGGGATAATGATTATTTATACTCTTATTGTAAATAAACTATTTATGGTAAGGAAGGTGAAATAATG
>JAZTXT010000034.1:0-7442 GCA_045636525.1 Bacilli bacterium
ATTTCCATTAATGATCTAAAAAAGGTATCTAATCCTATTATTATTGATATAAGAGATAATTATTCATATAATGTTTCTCATATAAAAAATTCTATTAATATACCTTATTATAATTTACTTAATAATTATTCTCATTACTTAAATAAGAATAATACATATTATCTATATTGTGATGAGGGAAAACAAAGTCATGAAATTAGTAAGAGACTTAATTCTTTTGGATATAATACAAAATCTATTGAAGGTGGTTTTAAGAGTCTTAGATAGATCATATGTTTTAATATGAGGATGATTTTAAAGACTAAAAGGAGAAGGGGAAGTAGATTATTAGTATGTATTGTTATATTTAGTTTTTTAATTGTAGTTTCAGTTGTTTTTATAGATTATTATTCTAATAAAGCTCTACCACTTATAATGTCTTATGCTGAAGCAGAGACTAGAAAACTTATTGTTTTAGTTATTAATAAGGCAGTTACTAAACAAATTAATAATGTTGATACTGATCAAATTTTTGATGTTACTTATAATAATAATGGGGAAGTTATACTTATTGATTTTAACTCTAAGAGAACTTCTATTGCACTTAGTACTATTACTAGTTTGGTCGAACTTAATCTTAGAGCTATTGAGGAAGGAAAAATAGATTTGCTTGAGCTTCCTGATAATAGTTTGGATGCATTTGATACTGAGTTACTAGAAAAGGGTATAATATTAGAAGTTCCTTTAGGAATTATTAGTGATTCTGCTTTTTTAACAAATCTTGGTCCTAAGGTTCCTGTTAAATTATCTTTGATTGGAGATGTATCATCTGGTTTTAGTACAGATGTTACTGAATATGGTATTAATAATGCACTCATTACTTTGTATATAGATGTTTCGATTGATGCTAAAATTATTCTTCCGTTTGTTAGTGATGATATGAATATTAGTGCTAGTATTCCAATAGCTATGAAAGTTATACAAGGAAAGATACCTCAATATTATTTAAATGGATTTACTACTAAATCTAATATAGTTACCTCTAATTAACTGTCTATTTATGGAAATGGATGGTTTTTTCTTTACTTATTATTTTTTTTCATTTATAATAGTTTTGTAATAAGGTGATAAAAAATGAAATTGACTAAAGAGGATGTTAAGAAAATATCAAGTATAAAAAATGAGCCTACTTGGATGCTTGATTTTAGACTTAATGCATTAGAGGCTTTTTATAAAAGTGGTAATCCTTCTTTTGGACCAAAACTCGATATTGATTATGATAGTATTAATTATTATAAAGAGAGGGAAGATAATTTAACTAACGATTGGAATAATATTTCGTGTGATGTTAGAAATTTATTTGATGATTTAGGTGTTATTTCAGCAGAAAAGAAGTTTTTAGATGGAGTAGGAGCTCAGTATGATAGTGAGGTAATCTATCATAATATGAATAAGGAACTAGAAGAGAAGAATATTATATTTTTAGATAGTGATAGTGCTTTAAAGAAATATCCTGATTTATTTAAGAGGTATTTTAATACTTTGGTTAAATATAATGAGAATAAATTTACTGCCTTAAATGGGGCTGTATGGTCTGGTGGTACTTTTATTTATATACCTCCGAATACACATTTAGATAGACCTCTTCAAAGTTATTTTAGAATTAATAGTAAGAATATGGGACAATTTGAGCGTACTTTGATAATAGTAGATGATAATAGTTCACTTCATTATATTGAGGGGTGTACTGCTCCTACATATACGGAAGACTCACTGCATGCGGCAGTTGTAGAAATATTTGTTGGTAAAAATTCTACTTGTAGATATACTACTATTCAGAATTGGTCTAATGATGTATATAATTTAGTTACCAAAAGGGCAATTGTTGAAGAAAATGGTCTTATGGAATGGATAGATGGTAATATTGGTTCTAAGACTAATATGAAATATCCTTGCTGTGTTCTAAAAGGTGATTATGCAAGAGGAACATGTATTACAGTAGCTGCTGCTGGTAGTGGACAAATACAAGATAGTGGTGCTAAAATGATACATTTAGGGAAAAATACTAAGAGTAATATTGTTTCTAAATCTATTGCTTCTGGTGGTGGTAATGCTACATATAGAGGTGAAGTTAGGATTGGTAAAAATGCCATTAATTCGAGAGCGTCTGTTAAATGTGATACCCTTATACTTGATGATATTTCTAAGAGCGATACTATTCCTACTAATATTGTTAATAATAATAGTTCTTTTTTAGAGCATGAGGCGACAGTATCTAGAATAGGAGAAGATAAATTATTTTATTTAATGTCTAGGGGGATTAGTGAAGATGCTTCGAAAGAACTTATTATAATGGGTTTTGTTAATGCTTTTAGAGAAGAGCTTCCAATGGAATATGCTGTAGAACTTAATAGATTATTAGCATTAAATATAGGAGATAAAAGATGAAGAAGTTAATTGGTATTGTTATTTTATTAATTGTGTTAGGTTTTGGTGGTTATTTTATTTATGTTAATTATATTATTGATAATGGGATTGTACCTGAAGAAGAAATAGGAAGTATCTCGGAATATTATATATATGGTGATCATATAAATATTAAAGGTAGTTTAGAGATAGAAGATATGACATATAGGGATATTTGCCTTAATTTATATAATGGTGAAGTAGATATGGATACTGAAATTATTTCTAGTAATGATGGGACTAAGATTGATTTTTATTTTTCTGACTATATTAATGATGGTTTTTATTTAGATAGTTTAGAAAGAGGGACTTTTTATTGGTTTTTAAAACTTACTTATGATAATAGTGAGGATCCGGAAGAGCCTATTATTAAGTATTATATATTGAAAAATGATACTGAATATAAAGAAACTGTTTATTATACTATGTCTAAGTATAATAATAAGATTTTAATTAATTCTGATAATGAATATACTACTATGCAGTTTGATGTTAAAGAGAATAAAGATAATAATATATATGATATTACTATTGATCCTGGACATGGTGGTATGGATAGTGGTGGTTCTATTAGTGGATATGAAGAGTCTAGTTTTACTATGGCTATTAGTAAAAAAGTTAAATCTAATTTAGAAGAAAATGGTTTTAAAATAAAACTTACTCATGATGAGGGGGAACTTACTAGGAATGATTTGTTAGATGAATATAATTATGGTGGTAGAGCTGTTATACCTAATGAGGTTAAGTCTAAATATACTTTTTCTATTCATATTAATAAAAATACTGCGAAGAGTGTTCATGGAATAGAAGTATATACTCCTGATAATATTAATTATGATTTTGCAAAAAGTATGGCAAATAATTTGGTAGAGAGTACTGGTTTAGAGTATTCTACTAATAGGTTATATAAGATGTTTAATGGTGTTTATACACGTAATTTTAGTGATTATGATGTTACTTCATCTTTACAAGGATATCAAGATAAGGGATATAATCCTTATAATGTTAGTACAAAATCTAATTATTATTATATGATTAGGGAAACTGGTGGTTATATGACAGGTGCTTATATTGATGATAGTAATCCTGAAAAGGTTGGTGTAAATCCATATTATAATAGTAATATTGCAAATGAGACATATTTATTAGAATTAGGATATTTATCTAATAATTCTGATTTAAATATTATAAATAATAATATTGATCAGATTGCTAAAGTTATTTCTGATACAATTATAGCTAAATTTAATGTATAAAGTGTCAAATTTGTGTCAAATGAAAAATTGTGAATTTATATAAAAAGTATTAAAAATAGGGTTAAAAAGATTTTTTGAGATATCGAAAAATCTTTTTTCTTATTGTAAAGTATGCTCAAAATATATTTTTGTGGTAATTTGATTCTATTTTTTATTTATGTTATAGTTCCTTCGAAAGGAGGGTCTTATGGTTAATCAAATAGTTTTAGTAGGTAGAATTGCTAGAACACCAGAAACTAAAATATCAGAAAATGGTAAAAAGTTTGCTACACTAACACTTGCAGTTCCAAGGAATTATAAGAATGCAAATGGTGAATATGACACTGATTTTCTTGATTGTACTTTGTGGTCTTCAGTGGCAGAATCTACTAGTGAGTATTGTAAAACTGGTGATATGATTGGTGTAAAAGGACGTGTTCAATCTAGAATAGTTGAATCACCTGATGGACAGAAGAGAAGAAAAACTGAAATTGTTGCTGAAAGAGTAACTTTCTTGACTTCTAATTCTTCTAGACGTGATAATGAATCACCAGAACAAGAAGAAACAGAGGAAGAATAATTATATTGAAAGACCAAATTAATTTTTGGTCTTTTGATGATTTAAGGGGAGGTGTTAAGATGAATTATTATAATGAAATAAAGAATGAATTAATAAATAATGAGGTATATAAAAGAGTAAAAGACTATTCAAAGAACAAAAATGACTTAACAACATATTATAATGTTGGTAAATTATTATCAGAAGCAGGAAAATGTTATGGTGAGGGGATAATAAAAGATTATTCTGAGAGATTATCTACTGATTTAAATAAAAAATATGATGCTTCTTCTTTGAATAAAATGAGAAAATTTTATATTATGATTGGAAAAGTGGCGTCAGTGTCGCCATGTTTGTCGTATAGTCATTATGTTGAACTTTTACCATATGATGATATAAATAAAATTAATTATTATATAAAAATAACTGAACAAAATAATTTGTCTGTTAGGCAACTTAGAAATAAAATTAAAAATAACGAATATGAAAGATTAGATGAAGAAACAAGGATAAAACTAATAAATAAAGAAGATACTAATATTAAAGATTTGGTAAAAAATCCTATAATTATAAAGAATAGTCGTAATTATATAGAGATATCTGAGAAAATGTTAAAACAATTGATTTTAGAAAATATAGAGGATTTTATGAAAGAACTGGGAAATTCTTTTAGTTTTGTTGGTAGCGAATATAGAATTAAATTGGGAGATACTTACAATTATATAGATTTGCTTTTGTATAATATTGAATTTAATTGTTATATAGTAATTGAACTTAAAGTTACTGAGTTAAAGAAAGAACATATTGGACAAATAGAAATATATATGAATTATATTGATAATAATATTAAGAAAGTTAATCATGATAAAACTATTGGTATAATTATATGTAATAAAAATAATAAATATATAATTGAATATTGTAGTGATAAGAGAATAATAGCAAAAGAATATGAACTGGTTTAGTAAAAGCTGTGTTTCTGTTGAATAATGAAGATGTGTTATAATAAGAGCCAGGTTTTGTTGATATGTTATGAATGATTACAAATTTAATTCTGTTGATAAGCCACTTCTATTAATATTTAATTTACAATGTTGTATAGCGGTATATTTATATGGTAATGGTTTTGGTTTTCTTGCTCATATTAATACTACTAAAGGTAATTTATCTCCGCTATTTTTTGATATTCAAAATAATGAATTTTTATTATCTGATTTAGTTTTAGAAAAATTAAAAAATTATTGTGATTATAGTGGTAAAAATGATGGCTTTTATTTAGGTATGGTGCTTGGTAGTAGTCCATATTCTAATGATTATTATATAATGAATTCTATTAATAAAGGGATGAATAATTTAATTAAAAATGCAGGTTTACATGAAATTAATGTACAATTAAATGAGAAAATTGAATTACCTGATTTTGTAATGAATACTATAACTAATGAATTTATTGGTCCTAGTGTAAAGATTAAAATGAGATAGGCGATATATTATTATATAAAATTAGTTAACATATGGTTAATTATCTATACAACTTTAATATTTTGTTATAAAATAGTATTAACAAGCAGATAACTAAGATAAGGTGGGTAAACATAATGATTGGTAAAAGAGTAAGAGAACTTAGAGTAAAGATGGGTTTATCACAACAAGAACTTGGAAATGCAATTGGAGTAACTAAGGTTTCGGTATGTGGATATGAGAGTGGTACAAGAATTCCTAATTTGGAAAAACTTTCTAAACTTGCTGATGCACTTCATACATCTACTGACTATTTGCTAGGAAGAGAGATTGTTGTAAATAATGAGGAGAACAAAACATATATTGGAAGTGTTTCTTATGAAGATGTTGGTTTGATATTGGAACTTAGACATTTTCCTAATTTATATAATAAACTTTTAAAGGATGTTAAAAGATCTGCGAGTATTATTAATAAGAGATTAACTAAATAGAAAGAAGGAATAATTATGTTAGATATTAGAGATTTATATAGAGATAGTTATATTGATAAAGAAATTACTATAAGTGGGTGGGTTAAGAATCATAGAAAACAAGCTCATTTTGGTTTTATTGATTTATCTGATGGAACTTCATTTAAAAATTTACAAGTAGTTTATGATGATAGTTTAGACTGTTTTGAAGAAGTTACTAAACTTAAGTTAGGAGCTGCGATTACTGTTACTGGTAAATTGATTGAGTCTCCAAAAGAAGGTCAAGAATTTGAACTTGTTTTATCATCTTTTGTTTTAGAAGGTGATTGCGCTGATGATTATCCACTTCAAGCAAAAGGAAGACCTACTAGAGAATTTTTAAGAGAAATTGCTTATTTAAGACCAAGGACTAATTTATTTAATGCTGTATTTAGGGTTAGAAGTGTTGCTGCTTATGCTATACATAAATTCTTTCAAGATAATGGATATGTATATTTTCATGCACCATTAATTACTGCATCTGACTGTGAAGGTGCAGGTCAAATGTTTCAAGTTACTACTCTTGATTTAGATAGGGTTGCTAGTAAAGGTGAAGTTGATTATTCAAAAGATTTCTTTGGTAAGATGAGTGCGCTTACTGTATCAGGACAATTAGAGGCTGAAACTTTTGCTATGGCTTATAAAAAAACTTATACTTTTGGTCCAACATTTAGAGCAGAGAATTCTAATACTAAAACACATGCTTCTGAATTTTGGATGATAGAACCTGAAATTGCATTTTGTGATTTAGATGGTGATATGAATATAATGGAGAGTATGCTTAAATATGTTGTTAAATATGTTTTAGATAACTGTCCTAATGAAATGGAATTTTTTGATAAGTTTGTGGAGAATGGTCTTTTAGATAAACTTAATAAACTTATTCAGAGTGATTTTACTAGAGTAGACCACGCGGAAGTAATTAGAATACTTAAAGAAGCGGATGTTAAATGGGAATTTGAACCTGAATATGGCGAAGATATTGCTAGAGAACATGAAAAATATATTACTGAATATTTTGGAGGTCCAGTATTTATTAAAAATTGGCCAAAAGATATAAAAGCTTTCTATATGAAGCAAAATCCTGATGGTAAGACTGTTGCTGCGGTTGACTTAGAAGTTCCTGGTGCTGGTGAACTTATGGGTGGATCACAGAGAGAAGAGGATTATGATAAATTAGTTACCAGAATGAAAGAACTTGGCATGGAAGCAGAAGAAATGCAGTGGTATCTA
>JAZTXT010000035.1:0-3127 GCA_045636525.1 Bacilli bacterium
ACATAATCTTTTATATTAGAATAAGCACTCTTATATCCATTTTCTGTTATATTACTTAGATAATGGTTATATACAAATCTTTGACAGCCGAAAGTTTTATTAAGTAGTATTCTTTGATTTTCATTTGGATATAATCTAAATTTATATGCTTTATACATAGTTAACACCCCCATATTTGATTGTTAACATTTATTATAGCAGATACACCACAAATGTCAATACATTTATGAACATTTGTTCGACAAAAATTTAGCTTTTTAAAAGCACTTTCCTTATATATAAAAAAAGAATCGTTAGATTCCTTTTCAGTTATTTATATTCTTTTACTCTATTATTTAACATATCAATAAATTCTTCAATTGTAACTGTTGTAGTAGATTCTTCTCCGTATTTACGATATGTTACTGTGTTTTCATCTCTTTCATTATTTCCTAGTACTAGTGTATATGGTATTTTTCTTGTTTGTGATTCTCTTATTTTATAACCTATTTTTTCATCACGACTATCTAATTCTACTCTATAACCATTTTCTTTTAAAATATCCACTAGTTTTTCAGCATATTCTAAATGATATGTGTTATTTACTGGTATTATATTTATTTGTACTGGAGATAACCATAGTGGTAATGCACCTTTTGTTTCTTCAAGTAAGAAAGCTGTAAATCTATCAAATGTACCAAATATTGCTCTATGTAATACTACTGGTACTTGTTTTTGACCATTTTGGTCAATATATGATAGATTAAATCTTCTAGGTAGTAAGAAATCTAATTGACAAGTAGATAATGTTACTTCTGGTCCAACAGCTGGTTTTACTTCAACATCTAATTTTGGTCCGTAGAAGGCTGCTTCTCCAATTGCCTCCTGATATTCTACTCCAAGTTCATTTAATACATCTCTTAATTTTGATTCAGCAGTATTCCACATATTATCATCATCAAAATATTTATGTTTGTCTTCAGGATCTCTAAGTGATAATCTAAATCTATAATTTTTCAACCCGAAATCTTTATATACTTCTAGTATTAGTCTTACTACGCCTTTGAATTCTTCACCTATTTGTTCTGGAGTTACGAATAAGTGAGCATCATTTTGGCACATACATCTTACCCTTTCAAGACCTTTTACTGCTCCTGATGCTTCATATCTGAAGTCTGTAGCAAACTCTCCAATTCTAATTGGTAATTCTCTGTATGAATGTATTGTATTTCCATACACAAGCATATGATGTGGACAGTTCATTGGTCTTAATACGAATTCTTCTTCATCTACTTTCATTGATGGGAACATGTTTTCTTTATAATGATCCCAGTGTCCTGATGTTTTATATAAATCTACAGTTCCAACACATGGTGTATATACATGATTATATCCTAGTTTTTGTTCTTTTTCGTAGATATAGTTTTCTAGTAATTTTCTAACAAGTGATCCGTTTGGTAGCCAAAGTGGCATCCCCTTTCCTACTAAATCATGTGACATGAAGATACCTAAATCTTTTCCTATTTTTCTATGGTCTCTATTTTTTCTATCTTCTAGTTCTTCTAAATATTCATTTAAATCTTCTTCTTCTCTAAAACATACTCCATATATTCTTTGAAGCATCTTGTTATTCGCATCACCTTTCCAGTATGCACCACTTACTTTAAGTAATTTGAAATACTTAATTTCTTTTACAGTATCAACATGCGGGCCACGGCAAAGATCAGTAAAGTCTCCTTGTGAATAACAAGTTATTACATTCTCTTCTTCATCCATTCTAGATATTAAATCTATTTTATATGGATCACCTGAGAACATTTCTAATGCTTCTTCTTTTGTAATTTCTCTTCTTACTATTCTTTTACCATCTTTAGATATTTTTTTCATTTCTTTTTCTATTGCCGGTAAATCTTCTTCTTTTATTACTTCATCACCTAAGTCAATATCGTAATAAAAACCTTCTTCAATTACTGGTCCTACCCAAAATTTTGCATTTGGATAAATGTGTTTTACAGCTTGTGCTAAAAGATGTGCACCACTGTGATTTAATTTGCTTAAATCTTCGTTTTCTTTAATATTTATCATAATTATCTCCTTCTTATTTTTTTATGTTTTTTTAGTTTTTCTTGTTTTCTATTTTCTTTGTATACTTTAACATAACTCTTATTGTGTACTTCATTATATTGCATCATATTTTCTGCCTTTTCTCTAATTAGTTTATCAAGAGATGTTATTGTTCCTGTATATGGTGCATATTCTAATAACTTTTTTCTAATTTCACTTAATTCTGTAATACTGTACTCTGTCAAATCAAATCTCCAAAGAGATTTTCCTTTCTTACCATCTACTAGTACTGGAATATAATAATCTTTCATATAACCTATCCTCCTAAAATAAAAAAGATCCTACTTAGGGAGCGATAATTACGCGGTACCATCCCTATTGGATCTTAATTTTTGATAACGGCTTTCACCGGCTTTTAGTTTCCTAATGCACTCAAAGGTAGTAATTATATATTTTTATTATTAGCTTTCACCGCACCGCTAACTCTCTCCGAATAAAATTTATATAATCGTGTCCTTCTCATTGATTTGATATGTATTTATTATATTACTGAATTAATAATTTGTCAATTTTTTTCTGCTAATTATTGATTTTATTTATTAAATTAATCGTATCTTCATAATTTTCATCAAATAATTCTAGCCTATAACTTCTTATTCCTATATTTCTATAATATGCTATTTTATCTATATAATCAATATCTTTATAATGCATTATATGTGTTAAACAATTTTTATGTAATAAAGGGTATTTATTTTTATTTATATCTTCTAAATAGTATTTATCCTCTTTTGTACATGGACAATTTTTTAATACTTCACTTACTACACAAGACTTTGTTAACATTAATTCTATTCTACCATATATAATTATTTCTATTTTATCTTTTATGAAATCATTTAGGTTATTATAATCTATTTCTGGGGATAATGTTACCCTATGTACTCCTTTATCTAATAAATATTTTATACTATGATTATTTACTACATTTAAATAGTAGTCGCTTATCATATTAGAATTTTTATAGTGATTTATACCACCTAGTTCAGTAACCAATATATTTTTGGAATCTATACTATATTTA
>JAZTXT010000036.1:0-3123 GCA_045636525.1 Bacilli bacterium
GATGTGTTGTCTTCCTAAGACCGCTTGGCCTCCGACTTAACTTACAGCAAATAGAGGAGATTTGTTAAGCATTTTGGGAATGGCTTATGAACTAGGAGCAATTTATGACAAGAAAGTAAAAGATATAGATTTAAGTTATAATGAAAATGAAATAGACATTAATAATGAAATTAACTTAAAAGTAGAAACAGAAACGTGTCCGTTATTTTTAGTAGGTAAAGCACTTAATGTTACTATTAAAGAGAGTCCAGCTTTTATTAAGAATAGACTTATTGCTAGTGGTATTAGACCAATCAATAACGTAGTAGATATTTCTAATTATGTAATGTTAGAAACAGGTCAGCCTCTACACTTTTATGATGCTGATAGACTAGGTAATACTATTGGAGTAAGAATGGCAAGTAATGGTGAAAAATTAGTAACATTAGATAACACAGAAAGAGAATTATCTGATACTGATATAGTTATCTTTAATGAAGAAGGAACAGTTGGACTAGCGGGTATCATGGGAGGACTATCTACTGAGGTAGAAGAAGATACTAAGAACATTGTGATAGAATCTGCTATATTTGATTCAGTATTAATTAGAAAGACAAGTAAGAAAGTACTTAGAAGTGAAGCATCTAATAGATTTGAAAAAGGTCTTGATCCTAATAGAACATACATGGCTATGAAAAGAAGTATGCATTTATTAGAAAAGTATGCTGATGCTAAAATAGTAGGAGGCACTCTAGAACATAATACACTTGATATCAAAGATAAAGAAATAGAAGGAACATACGATAAAATAAACAAAGTACTTGGTATTAATTTAAGTAAGGAAGAAATACTTGATACTTTTAGAAAATTAGATTTTGAATATACTGATAATAATGATAGTGTTACAGTAAAAGTACCATCAAGAAGAATAGATATTAGTATAAGAGAAGATTTAATAGAAGAAGTAGGTAGAATATATGGTATTGATAATATTAATGGTAAAAGTATGGTTCTTCCACTTAGAAGAGGTAATATGGATACTACTAATAGAGATATCAGAAGACTACTTTCTAATCTAGGTATTAATGAGATACTTACTTATTCATTAATTAAAGAATCTGAAGTATATAAATATACTAATGATGAATTTGATAGAATAAGATTACTAGATCCTATGACAGAAGAGAGAAGTACTTTAAGATATAGTCTTATACCATCACTTCTTAGTGTATATGAATATAATTCTAATAGAGGTAATACAGATATAAAACTATTTGAAATAGGTAGAGGTTACTATAAAAAAGAAGAAAATTATTATGAAGATAAGAAATTAGGAGTACTTCTATCAGGTAATTATTATGAAGAGTTAGGACAAACTAATAAAGTTAACTTCTATACATTAAAAGGTGTAATGGAAAGAGTTATGGATTACCTTGGATATGGTAATAGATATTACTTAGTAAAAGAAGATTTACCAAAAGAATTACATCCAGGACAATCTGCTAGTATATATTTGGATAACAAAAAGATTGGTATACTAGGTAAACTTCATCCAAATGTTACTAAAGATGATATATATGTACTAGAAATTAATTTGAGTATATTACTTGATAGTAGAACATCTAAGATGAAATATAAAGAGATAAGTAAATATCCTGGAATATCTAAAGATATGGCATTTGTTTTAGATGATAATATTACTAGTGAAGAAGTAATGAAAACTATTAAAAAAGCTGGTGGAAGATTAGTTACTAGTATTAAAGTATTTGACTTATATAAAGGTAATAATTTAGGTGAAAATAAAAAATCACTTGCGTTTAATTTATACTTTGAAGATCCTAATAAAACTCTTACATTAGATGAAGTGACATTAGTATTTGATAAGATAATAGAAGAAGTAGAAAAGAAGCATAATGCTGCTTTAAGAAATTCTTAATATATATAGATGGATTTTTTTCCATCTTTTTTCTTTATTAATGCGGCTCCAAGTATTCGCCTAACCCGAATCTACCTTCGGTATCTTCTCCACATACTTCTACAAGTATAAACATTATAAATAATTAGGTTATGTTATATATTATAGTAAAATAAAAATAGGCTTTATGGCCTATTTTTTACATACATTCTACGAATGTATCATCAAGACATCTAAGCATGCATACACATCCTAGGTTTATTGTGAAGAAAGAATTAGTGCTTTCGTATGGGAATACACTAGTAGTATCAGTATTTGGTGCTAGTACTCTGAATGTAGCGCAGCAGCCATCTAATTTTTCTAATCTAAATACAGTACTAGTAGTAGTAACTGCTGGATCTCTACTTATTGGCATAGCTACTGGATCATTTCCTGTACCACAAGTATATAGTACTACTGGTCTAGTATTAAAGAACAAGTTACTACTTTGTCCTAAAAATCCTCTGTCACATGTTTCTAGGCAACAGTCATTTCCACATACGCTTTGTTGAAGTATTAATATTACTTTTAGGACATCTGCGATGCAATTTTCGCAAGTATTGTTTTCATTATTGTTACACATATAATCCACCCCTTTTTTATATTCAATATAACTTATGACAAATGAATAGAAAAAAACACTACTAATACCTAGAAATATAAATATTTTTACATAATTTAATTATTTAGTTCATATATATTAATGTGAAAAAGATGAAATTAATTAGAATGCTTGATGATTATGTTAATGAAAAAAAATATAGTATGATATATAAAGATAATAAATTAAATATAATTAATTATAGTAAAATAATTGATTTTTCTAGTAATTTAATATCTATTAGACATGAGGATAAAGTATATCATATCGAAGGTAAAGATTTAGTAATATCGAGAATGATGGATAATGAAGTGTTGATTACAGGGGATATAAGTAATATTAGTTTTATATAGGAAATGGAATGATACTATGAAAGATAAAATATTTAGAATATTTTCTAGTAGTATTAAAATTAAGGTGACTGGAAGAAATGTTAATAATTTTATTAAAAGAGTAGTAAGAAATAAAATAAATATTGTTAGGGTTATACCTATATCATATAAAGAAGTAGATATTATAATTAATTATAATGATTTAGAGAATATTAATAAAATAAAGAGTATATATGATATAGAGATTATTAGATATT
>JAZTXT010000037.1:0-4494 GCA_045636525.1 Bacilli bacterium
CGAATTAAAAAATAATGAAGAAATTGAAAACGCAGTAAACTTTAATACAAAAATAAATACAAACGGCAATAGACATAAAGTACTAACTAGAGCTTAGTACTTTTTCTTTATTATAAATTGTAGTATAATATTTATGAAGGAGACATTATGAAAAAATATATTGTAACAGAAAATATTGAATTATATACTTATCTAAGAAACACTCTAACCAATATGTCAAAAAATAATATTAAATCACTCTTAAAAAACGGTAATATATACGTAAATAATAAAAATATTACTAAACATAACTACCCCATCAAAGAAAATGACATTATAACTATTGGCAATAGTATTCAAACAAGAGAAATAAATCTAAAAATAATATATGAAGATGATAATATTATAGTCATAGATAAGCCAACAAAATTACTAACAATATCTAATAAAAACGAAAAAGAGGATACTCTATATAGAAAAGTATCTGACTATCTAAAAAAACAAAATAAAAAGGTATTTGTAATCCATAGATTAGACTATGATACATCAGGAATAATAATGTTTGCTAAAAATCAAAAAGCACAAAAATTATATCAAGATAATTGGAACGATCTAGCTAAAGAAAGAGAATATACCGCTGTCGTAGAAGGTATAACAAATAATAAGGGACATATTGAATCATACCTAAAACAAACCAAAACACTACTAGTATATTCTTCTAAAAATAAAGATGGTTATTTTTCTGTAACTGATTATCAAAAAATAACTAACAATGATAAATACTCTCTATTAAAAATATTGATTTCTACCGGAAGAAGAAATCAAATTAGGTGTCACATGCATGATATAAAACACCCTATTGTTGGAGATACTAGATATAATTCTAAGACAAATCCATTAGGTAGATTATGTCTTCATGCCAGTACTCTAAAAATAACTAATCCATTAACTAATGAATTGATGACATTTACAAGTAATATACCAGAAGAATTCACAAATTTAATAAAATAAGAACTCCATTTTCAAAATAGAGTTCTTATTTTGTTATCCTATTACCTTAATCATCTCTTTAACAGCCTCACTAGCAGCTTTTAACACCTCTGCATCTTCTATTTCATCAATATAATCATAACCATCTTTATCCTTAAGTAAATAAGCTACTTGAAGAGAAGAATCATCATCGTCAAAATCAGACACAGAAAACAATGCAAATTGCTCATCATAATTAGGAAGTTTGAAAATAGATATTACATTACCAATTTTAAATTTATTATTTTCATCAATAACATTAAATTCCATTATATCACCTATCCCATTATAAAAAACTTAATTACCATAAATATTAAAGTACCTATTGCCAAAGTTCCAATACAAGTAAGAGAACCAATAAGTATATAACCACCATTTTGTTCTCTTATTAATACCCTTTTCTTTGCAAGTTCTCTTTCTTTCATTTTTTTACTTGCAACTAATAAATCATCAGTACCTGATATACTTTTACCATCCTTTTTTATTTCATCAAAAGGTGTACTAAGTCTAATAACATCATTTTTACTTATACCATCACAAATAACACCTTTACCATGAACTCTCTGACATATATCAGCCCTAAAATTAGGATCCCTATTTATTAACGATACTTTCCCCATCTTCCATCACTCCCATTTATAATCTCTTACTTCTTCCATATCTATTCCAAATTCTTTTATATAGGAATCATGATATTTAAGTTTTTCTTCCATAAGTTTGATTATTCTCTTACCTTCTTTTGAGTCTTTCATACCAACCATTTTTATAACATCTATAACAATATGGAATCTATCTGTTTTATTTTTAACTCTCATATCAAAAGGTGTTGTAATGGTTCCTTCTTCTACATAACCATGAACCGATAGATTTTTATTTGCTCTCTCATAAGTAAATTCATGAATAAGAGTTGGATAACCATGATAATTAAATATAATTGGTTTATCTTTCGTAAATAAATTATTATACTCAGTATCAGTCATACCATGTGGATGTCTCTTACTAGGTTGTAATTTCATTAAATCTACAACATTTACAAATCTAACCTTTATACTTGGTAAATAATCTCTAAGTATAGACACAGCCGCTATATTTTCAAGTGTTGGTGCATCACCGGCTGAAACAAGTACTACATCTACGCCTTTTTTATCATTACTTGCAAATTCCCATTTACCTATTCCTTTTGCACAATGCTCACGTGCTTCCTCCATATTAAGCCACTGAGGTCTAGGATGTTTAGATGCCACTATTACATTAATATAGTTTTTTGTTTTAATAACATGGTCAAAACAAGATAGTAATGTATTTGAATCTGGAGGTAAATACACTCTTACTATATCAGCTTTTTTATTAGCTAAATGATCGATAAAGCCAGGATCTTGATGTGTATAGCCATTATGGTCCTGCTGCCATACATTTGATGTAAGTATATAATTAAGTGATGCTATATCTCTTCTCCATGGAAGTTCACTACACATTTTAAGCCATTTAGCATGTTGACTAGCCATAGAATCAACAACTCTAATAAAAGCCTCATAACTAGCAAAGAAGCCATGTCTACCAGTAAGGAGATATCCTTCTAACCAACCTTCACAAGCATGTTCACTAAGAAATGCATCCATTACTCTCCCATCATATGATAAATATTCATCAGTTTCTTTTTTCTTTAAATACCAACTTCTATTTGTAGCTTCAAATACATGAGAAAGTCTATTACTCATAGTCTCATCAGGTCCAAACACTCTAAAATTATTTGGATTTTCTTTAACTATATCTCTAACAAAAGTACCAAGTACTCTCATATCCTCTTTATCTATACTACCAGGCTTATCCACTTCTACAGCATAATTATCAACACTTGGAACTTTAAGTTCTTTTAGGAGTATTCCACCATTAGCATTTGGATTTTTACCCATTGGATTATATGGAATAAGTTCTTTTATATATTTCTTAACCTTACCTTCTTCATCAAATAGTTCTTCTGGTTTATAACTCTTCATCCATTTCTCTAATAGTTTTAAATCTTCATCATCTTTCATTGGAATAGGAACTTGATGACTTCTAAAAGTACCTTCTATCTTTTTACCATCCACTACTTTAGGACCAGTCCATCCTTTTGGAGTTCTAAGTACTATCATTGGCCATCTAACCCTCTCTAGCTTATTATTATATCTAGCATTATATTGTATTTTCTTAATTATCTTTACTACCTTATCTAAAGTAATTGCCATCTTTTTATGTAATTCAATAGTACTAGATGCTTCAACTAAATATGGTTCCCAACCATATCCCCATAGAAGACTAGATAATTCATCATCACTAATTCTAGAAAGAATTGTCGGATTACTAATTTTGTAACCATTTAAATGAAGAATTGGAAGTACTGCTCCATCTGTCTTAGGATTTAAAAATTTATTTGAATGCCAACTAGTAGCAAGTGGTCCAGTCTCAGCTTCACCATCACCTACTACACAAGCTGCTATTAAATCAGGATTATCAAATACCGCCCCAAATGCATGAAGTAAACTGTATCCCAATTCTCCACCTTCATTAATACTACCAGGAACTTCTGGCGCTGCATGTGATGCTATCCCACCAGGAAAGGAAAACTGTTTGAATAGTTTTTTTAATCCCTCTATATCCTCCGAAACATCAGGATATATTTCACTATATGTACCTTCTAAATAAACATTAGACACAGGCGCATTACCACCATGTCCAGGTCCTGATATATATATCATATTTAAATCATTATCCTTAATCACTTTATTTAAATGTGTATATATAAAATTCTGCCCAGGTATAGTACCCCAATGACCTACTATTTTCTTTTTTACATGTTCCCATTTTAAAGGTTCTCTAAGAAGTGGGTTATCAAGTAAATAAAGCTGTCCAACCGCTAAATAATTTGCTGCCCTAAAATATGCATCTAACGCCTTTAATTCTTTTTTCGATAATTTCATACTTATATCCCTATCCTATCTTTTCTACTATAATAAGTATAACATAAAAAAATATAAGTATCAACCAAAGATTAATATAAAATATTTTTTTTAAAAATAACAGGAATAAACCCGTCATCTAAATTATAAATTTTCTTCTATTTTTTTATTTCTTCTATACTTTTTCCTGTAATTTTAGAAATAAATCTAATTCCAAATTTTCATTAAGCATATTCTTAATATTTTGCTCAGTACCTTTTTCTTATCCTCCTCCAAATCCCTTACGAATAACTCTCCTTTCCCCTAGTTCTGTTTTTATTATTTTCTTATTCATATAACCATTCTTTCTTCACATTTAATCATTTAATTATTATTAAAAGAATAAGAAAAAACTCACCTCCTAATTTAAAATGTAACCTATAAAGAGGACAGTTAAAAAAAGACTGCTTCTTTATAGGTTTTTCATTTATCTTGGTGTATAATATAAGAAAGTTGGTGATTAATTATGTCAAAAGTTTTATTTACAGATTCACAGGTAAAAAAATTA
>JAZTXT010000038.1:0-7679 GCA_045636525.1 Bacilli bacterium
TCAAATGAAGTAAAAAACTATAAAGATATAGAAATAATAAGTTCAATTAAAAATTATAATCTAGATAACTTAATGTCAAAGATAAAAAAATACAGTAATAATAAAGAAGTATATTTTGTAGGGTTAACAAACTCAGGTAAATCAACACTAATAAATAAATTAATAAAAAATTATAGTGATAAAGATATAGAGGTAACAACAAGTATGTATCCGTCAACAACACTAAACAAAATAGAACTATCACTAGGAGACCTAAAAATAATAGATACGCCTGGATTATTAAGTGAAGGCTCTATACTAAACAATCTAACACTTAAAGATATTAAGAAAATAACACCTAAGAAAGAGATAAAACCACGTAGTTATCAGTTAAAAGGAAGTGGCTCACTAGTTATAGAAAACTATATAAGAATAGATTATCATTCAGATAATAATATAGCAATATACTTGGCAAACAACCTAAATATAACTAAAATGACACATGATAACCCAAAACTAAAAGATACTAATAAAATTAGTTTTAATCTAGCAAAAGCTAAAGATATAGTTGTGGAAGATTTATGCGTTGTCAAATTTACTAAAGAATGCAAAATAGATATATATACACCATTAAAAGTAAATATTTATGAAAGAGATAATTTGATATAAAAGTAAGTAATGCTATTTACTTTTTTTTCTTTTTATATTATAATTTATTTATAATAAGGAGGGGTATAAATGAATTATTTTACAAGAGAGGAATTAGAGGATATAACAAAAGAATTGCTAGAAAATCCTACTCGTGAAACCTTAAAAAAACTAAATGAAAGATTTAATGGAAGTGTAATAGATACTCCTGTTGAAGAAACTGCCATGGTAGATGTGGGACCTGTTATAACAGAACCACAACCTTCAGTAGTAGAAGCTTCTATGACAAAGGAAAATGTAGCACCAGTAGTAAACCCAGCGCCTGCCTTTAATATCCCAAATGTACAAGTACCTAATGTAGAAAATAATACAAATAATGTATCTTTTGAGATGCCAAATTTTGAATTGCCTAAATTAGAAACAACAGTAGCAAATAATCAAAATAATCAGCCAGTAACCTTTAGCGGTAATTTATTTGAAATGCCATCAGAATCAGTAGCTAATTTAATGCAAACAACTGATAATTTTAATTCAGTTCGTGGCACAATGCCTACTACTGAGGTTCCAGTGTCTCCTGCTCCATTTTTTGGACCAATCACAGATACTATAAGCAACCCAATACCAGTAGGAGGACCGGCTAATACTATACCTAATATAGAACCTACAATGTTTGGACAACTACAGCAAAATTATATGTAACAGCACCTGCTGTTTTTTTCTTTATACCAATTGACAATCATACTTAAATAATATATAATAACAAAGAATTGAGTGAGGTAACTATGGATACAAAAACAATAAATGTACAAATATTAGCCCTACTAGGAGATGCCGTATTCTCTTTGTATATAAGGGAAGAACTACTAAAACTAGGAATAAATAATCCAAAAAAATTACAAGCAAAATCAGTAGAATATGTATCTGCTAAAGGACAAGTAAAAATATTAAATGAACTACTAGAACAAAACCTACTAACTGAAGAAGAGTTAGATATAGTAAAAAGAGGAAGAAATAACAAAAAAGAAAGTCATCCTAAAAATACCGAAATAATAACATATAAATTATCAACAGGCTTTGAAGCCCTTCTGGGGGACCTATATTTAAATAATAAAGAAAGGTTACAAGAAATACTAAATAAAATAGAGGTGAAATAATGCAAATATATGGAAAAAATGTTGCTATTGAGAAACTAAATAGTAAAAGTAAAATAAATAAAATATATCTAAGTAATAAATTTAATGATAAAGAAATATTATCACTAATAAGTAAAAGAAATATAAATACTAAAGTTCTAGATAATAAAGTACTAGATAAAATGTGTAAGGGACTTCATCAAGGAATAATACTAGAGGTAGAAGATATTAAAACTTATACATTTGATGAAGTAATACCAAATATAGATAAAGAGTATCCACTAGTAGTTATCCTAGACCACTTAGAAGATCCACATAATCTAGGAGCAATCATAAGGTCAAGTGAAGCCTTTGGAGTTGATGCCATAATACTTCCTAATGATAGGTCAGTACAAATAACAAGTACAGTAGTAAAAACATCCGTAGGTACAATAGAAAAAATGAAAATAATAAATGTAACTAATCTAACTAACACAATTAAAAAGTTGCAAGATCAAGGATACTGGATAGTAGGTACAGATATGGATGGAGTTGACTATACTTCAATAGATTATAAAACAAAAATAGCCATAGTAATAGGTAATGAAGGTAAAGGGATAAGTAGATTAGTAAGTGAAAACTGTGACTACTTAGCTAAAATACCAATGAAAGGAACTGTAAATAGTCTAAATGCTTCAGTAGCATGTGGTATATTCTTATCAGAAATAGTAAGATCAAGGGGGAATTAATATGGATAATGATTATGAATTATTGTATTTACTAAAAGAAGAACCTGAAGAAATACTGGATATTCTGTATAAAAAATATAATAGTGTATTATATTATAAAATAAAAAAATATAATAAATGAAATATAAATAGTGATGATTATTTAAATATAGCAAGATTATCACTTTATGAAGCAGCGGAAAATTATCATGATAACAATAAATTCATAACATATCTAAATACCTGTCTTGACAGGAGCCTTTCAAACTATAAAAAATCTTTAAATAGAAATAAGAATAAAATACTAAATGATGCCATATCGATTGAAGACGACCATGCAGACATAGAACTAACCCCAAATGATGAAAGATATAACCCAGAAAGACTATTATTCGAAGAGACTAATTACCAGGAATTAAAAAACAAAATAATAGGTAAGTTATCTTGGAAAGAAGAATTAATATTTATATTAAAAGAACAAAATTATACAAATAAAGAAATATCAGAAATTACTGATAATAGTTTAAGAACTGTTTATAATATAATTAACAGAATAAAAAATAAAGTATCAAATATAGTGTCAAATTAAAATAATAAAATCAAAATTATTTACTTTTTAAACAATATATTTTATACTATAATAGTAGGAAGGTGCCAGATGGATATGAGAAATAAACCATTAACTGAAGATAATAAAATATGGCTTATTGAAACACTTCTAAAAAGTAATAGTTACGAAGAATTTAAAGAAGAAGCAGATGACTATTTTAAAGTAACTGAAAAAGAAGTAGAAACAAAGCCAGTAACTATTGATATTCCAAGAAAAGTTGTTAGTATGTCTACGCCATCAGAAGAGCCTTCAAGAGTTATTGAAGAGAAATTACCTCCAATGTCTGAGGAAGATAAAAAAAGAGCAAGCATCTATGCATTAGAGCATAGAAGAATTGCTATGGAAGAAAACAATATTGGATCTTTTAATAGAAATACATCTTATGAAGAAAGAGTTCCGGTATCAACACCTGTAATAGAGCGTGAAGAGGAAGTACCTGTATCTATTACACAAGAGGAGCCTAAAACAAAGGTACTAGAGCCAAATGGAAGAAAAGTAACCTATGAAAATATAAGGGTAGTACTTCCAGGACAACTAAAATTATAATAACTAAATGCTTTAATAGCATTTTTTTAATATCCTAAAAGCCTAAGGTCTTTTAGGTTCTACGGAGCCTGTAGTCTCCTTCGAACAAAATGAAGCCAATGGTGTTCATTTTAAATTTATACCAATATAATAGCAAACAAATGTATTAATAAAATGTTGACAATAAAACATAAATAATATATAATTTTATTGATATGATAACGTTGAATAATAATTTTATAAAATGTGATATAATGTCTAATTTATAGTATCAATACCATAAAAATATGGTATAATAACAAAGACAAAGAGAACTTATATAAAATAGATTAATATATATAAAAGAAGGTGAAAGTATATGGATAAAATAATAATAAAAGGGGCAAGAGAAAATAATTTAAAAAATATAAATATTGAAATACCAAAAAATAAATTAGTAGTAATGACAGGTGTTTCAGGATCTGGTAAATCATCTCTTGCTTTTGATACAATATATGCCGAAGGCCAAAGAAGATATGTAGAGAGTTTATCTGCTTATGCAAGACAGTTTCTAGATAATTCAAGTAAACCAGACGTTGATACTATTGAAGGATTATCTCCAAGTATTTCAATAGACCAAAAGACAACAAACAAAAATCCAAGAAGTACAGTAGGAACAGTAACAGAAATATATGATTATTTAAGATTATTATTTGCTAGAATTGGTACTCCATATTGTCCTAACCACAATATACCAATATCATCACAGTCAATTGAAGAAATGACAAACAGAGTATTAGAACTAGAAGAAAATACTAAAATAATGGTTATGTCACCAGTAGTAAAAGGAGAAAAAGGTACTCATAAAGATCTATTTGAAAAATTAAGAAAAGATGGTTACATTAGAGTAAAAGTAGATGGAGAATTAAAAGATCTATCCGAAGAACTAGAACTAGAAAAAAATAAAAAACATAACATCTCAGTAATAATAGATAGATTAATAATAAAAGAAGGAATAAGAAGTAGATTATATTCATCATTAGAAACTGCTACGGAGCTAGGTAATGGTAAAGTAATAATAGATGTAGTAGGAGAAGAAGAAATTCTAATGTCTGAAGATTATGCTTGTCCTCACTGTGATTATTCACTAGAAGAACTAGAACCAAGAATATTCTCATTTAATGCTCCTTATGGTTCTTGTGATGATTGTAAAGGAATAGGAGTAAAATACAAAGTAGATATAGATTTAGTAATACCAGATAAAAATATATCAATACTTGATGGCGCAATAAAACCAATAAATCTAGATGAAGAATCAAGTATAATGTATACAGAGTTATCTTCTGTTGCCAAATACTATGGTATAGATTTAACAAAAAAAGTAAAAGACCTAAAAAAAGAAGAATTAGATATAATTCTATATGGTTCAAAAGACTTAATAACATTTAACTATGAATCAAAAAATGGAAATACAAGAAAGGCAACAAATTACTTTGAAGGAATTATAACAAATTTAGAAAGAAGATATATTGAAACAAAAAGTACTTGGATAAGAGAGTGGATTGAAGGGTATATGACAGAATTAGAGTGCCCTGCATGTCATGGTTCAAGACTAAAATCATCAGTACTAAATGTATTAATAAATAAAAAGAATATATATGAAGTAACTTGTATGAGTATTGAAGAATTATCTCACTTTATATCTAATCTAAAACTAAGTAAAGAAAAAGAAGAAATATCAGGCGTAATAATAAAAGAAATAAGTGAAAGATTAAACTTCTTAAATAATGTTGGTTTAGGATATTTAACATTAGCAAGAGAAGCAGGAACATTATCAGGAGGAGAAAGTCAAAGAATAAGACTAGCTACTCAAATAGGGTCTCGTCTAACAGGAGTACTCTATGTTCTAGATGAACCAAGTATAGGTCTTCACCAAAGAGATAATCAAAAACTAATAAATTCTTTATTAGAAATGAGAGACTTAGGAAACTCCCTAATAGTAGTAGAACATGATACTGATACAATGCTTTCTGCAGATTATCTAATAGATATAGGGCCAGGAGCTGGGTTATCAGGAGGATATGTAGTTGCAGAAGGTACCCCTGAAGAAGTAATGGAGAGTGTTGATAGTATAACAGGAAGATATCTAAAAGGCACAGAGAAAATAGATATTCCTGAAAAAAGAAGAAAAGGAAATAAAAAGTATCTTGAAATAAAAGGTGCTAAAGCAAATAACCTAAAAAATATAAATGTAAAAATACCACTAGGAACAATGACATTAATAACTGGAGTATCAGGATCAGGTAAATCATCATTAATAAATGAAATTCTATATAAGTCACTGGCAGTAAATATCTATGGTTCAAAGTTAAAACCAGGTATGCATAAAGAAATAAAAGGATTAGAAAATGTAGATAAAGTAGTTCAAATATCACAGTCTCCAATAGGAAGAACTCCAAGAAGTAATCCTGCTACATATACCGGAGTATTTGATGATATAAGAGATATCTTTGCAGAAACAAAAGAAGCTAAAATAAGAGGATACGATAAAGGAAGATTTAGTTTTAATGTTAAAGGTGGAAGATGTGAAGCTTGCTGGGGAGATGGAGTAAAGAAAATAGAAATGCATTTCTTACCAGATGTATATGTACCTTGTGAAGTATGTAATGGAACAAGATATAATAGAGAAACATTAGAAATAAAATACAAAGATAAAAATATCTATGATGTCTTAAATCTAAGAGTGGAAGAGGCAATGGAATTTTTCTCTAATCATCCAAAAGTAATGAATAAACTTCAAGTGTTACACGATGTAGGACTTAGTTATGTAAAACTAGGTCAGCCCGCTCCAACCCTATCAGGAGGAGAAGCAGCTCGTGTAAAACTAGCAAAAGAATTACAAAAGAAACCAACTGGTAAAACAGTATTTATATTAGATGAACCAACAACAGGATTACATCAAGCAGACATCAAAAAATTATTACTAATCCTACAAAGAATAGTAGACAATGGAGATACAGTAATAATAATTGAACACAACTTAGATGTTATAAAAGTCGCAGACCACATAATAGATCTAGGGCCAGAAGGTGGCACAGGTGGAGGAACTATTGTTGCTACTGGAACCCCTGAAGAGGTATCAAAAGTAAAAGAATCATATACAGGACAGTTCTTAAAAGATATATTAAAATAACATAAAGGAAGTTAGGGATAGAAATGAGTACTGAAGTAGATGAAACAAATATAAATGAAAGAGAAAAAATAGCTAATAGATTCCTAAATGACTTTTATAAGTTCAATCATCCTAGAAAGAAATCATTATTTAAAAATATAAAACAAATATATTCTTTGATTTCATATCTAAATGATAATATTAAACCACTAGAATTAGAAAATATAGATTTTAGAGAAGGTACCGAAGCCACATTAGAAGAAAAAATCCATTTAATCGAAGAATTCTACAAAACTATAGGAGTACCCTTTAACTTTAACAAGATAATCGAAGATGGAACATTTGAAATAATAAGAACCAATCCACTAGATGACATACTAGAATCAGAATTAACAAGTGGAAGAAATGATTATTACGGAGAACATAAATCAATTGAAGTATACAATAATGGACTACTAACAGATTCAATAATATGGGTACATGAAATTTCTCATTATAGAAATCAAACAGATAATGGTCGTAATGAAGTAAATGATCTCTTAACAGAATTATTAGCATTTACAGAATCATTTATTTATGTAGATTATTTAGAAAAACAAGGATATAAACAAGAAGCAATAATGTTCAAAATATCAGAATATAGAAATCTATATAGCTTTATAAAAACAGCACATCTATCAATAAGAATTTATTTATTATATTTTCTATTAGGAGAAGTATCAAAAGAAAATTATAAATATTTATATAAAGAAGATGCAGATTATGAAAAAGCATTAAATGTATTTGAAAAATTAAAGAAACAAGATCAAGATGCAATATTTATAGTGATATGGTATTCAATAGGAGTAATTTCAATGTACAACTATGAAAAATATAAAGAAGATAATAACTATATTGAGAAAATAAAAGAATTAAATAATAAAATA